>DQTF01000010.1 GCA_015662935.1 Crocinitomicaceae bacterium
ACAATAAAGGAATTTGAATTAGAAATTATTAATCATAAACATGCAGCGTGACTTAACTCAGTGTCCAGAATTATATTGCAAGTCCAGAATTTTTTTATTATGCTTAACCGCCTTTGACATAAGACTGTTATCCCGTTTGGTAGAGTCTTGTTGTTGCCCATAAGTTTTAAAACTGAAGGCAATAAAAACAGCCATTACTCCAATAATATTTTTAATCTGTATAGGTTTCATCTTTTTTAAATTTAATTCTTTTTCCAAAAAGGTTCACGATTATATCACCGATTTCGCTTCATCTTGATTCTACCCAACTCTCCTCAACTCACCCAATCCACTATAAAACAACACTCCTTTCACATCAGGATACCCCATCTCATCCAATAAATCGCAATATCCTCTGACTTGCTTTTCATCTTTCGCATTCGGAATTCCCGTCTTGTAATCAATCACAATCGTTTCCTTTTCTTTTATAATTATTTTGTCAGGGCGTAAACTGGTTTTTTCATCAACCAGAAAAGCTTGCTCGTTGAGAACCTTGATTTTGTCTTTAAATAATTCCGTGTATTCATCCAAAGAGAATAATTCATTCAGTTTTTTACTCAGTTCCTTTTTATTAGAAAACTCAACCTCTCCTTCGTTGATTGCTTTTTCCAATTCTATCTCCACTTCATCTTTAGATTCAATTTTACTCGCTAGCCAATGAAACTGCAAACCAAATTGCATCTCCGCACTTAAATATTCTTCCGTGTATAATTCTGGATTGTCTTGCAAAGAAATATCTGGGAACCATAATTTTTCTTTGATGTCACGTGGTTCAAATAAAGCAACGGTCGTTTTTTCTTCTTTAGGTTGTGTTCTTATCCCATCTGTCAAGAGTAATTCTATACATTCTGTATCTTCAGAATTGGCAGTTTCCTTATTGATAGAAACTCCCTCTTGTTCTTGTAAAACAGAATGGAAAGTCTCACCAAAAGTTCCTTTGCTAAAGTAGTTTTGAATGTACAACCTTTCTTGAGGTCGAGTTAAAGCAACATAGCAAAGGTTCGTAACATCTGTTTCTACTTGATTTTTTTCTTCAGAATACAAATCCGAAAGAACGTTTATTAACTCATTCTTACTGGGTGTTTTATAAACAATTAAATCTTCAGCATTAACTAAGAAACTCGATTTAACGTCTGTTTTGTAATTGAAGTTGGGGAGAATGACAACTGGAAATTCCAATCCTTTTGACTTGTGAATCGTCATGATCTTAATCGCGTCTGAGCTTTCTGGTATCTGAACAGCAATCTTGTTTTTTCTCCTTTGGTAGTCATCCAAAAAGCCGCGTAAATTAGGCCCTTTCTTCAACTCATATTCGTAAACAATATCTGCTAAATGATGTAGATAAGCATTCTCCAATTCATTAAATTGCATGATTCGAAAGAACCCCTGAATTAAATCATAGATACTCTCGTATTGGAAAAAGAAAGAGGTATAAGAGTCAAAATGCTGATTCAGAAATGTTTGTTCATCAAAATAGCGGTACTTTTTGTCATTCTTGCCTATGCCTTCAACGATGTATTGATTGTAAATGTCATAGTTGTCATGCTTCCATCGGAAATAAAGTTCGGCAAATTGTCGCTTCTCGCTTTCTCCAGATTTTAAACGCCATTTTAAATAAGCAATCGCCAACTTGACATGAAGGTCTGAGTCAATGAGCAAAGAATCGGAAGAAACAACCTTGTATTTTTTTTCTGACTTAGTCAATGCAACCGCCCACTCATTACATTCTCGATTATTTCTTCCTAGAATACAAATATCTCCACGCAGAAAACCATCGTCTTCACATGCCTGAATCCATTGCATAATTTGTGCAAGGGTTTCTTCGAGGTCAGTTTCTTTTTCTTGTGAGAGAATGTGAACTAGACCATTTTTTTTAGCGGCAGCATTCTGATGAATAGATTTGTAATAGGATGCAGAAAGGTCAGACATCTTCTCTTTCATTGTCTCAAAGAATGAGTTATTAAAGTTTACAATCGTTGGACTAGAACGAAAATTGGATTCTAATTCAGTAACTTTTCCAGCATCTTTAAAGAAGTCAGATTTTCTTGCAACGCTTTCAATCCCTTCCGGGTTGTATATTTCCGGGAGTGCTATGAATTGTTCTGCGAGTCCATTTTTAAAACGATAAATAGATTGCTTTGCATCGCCAACAATTAAATTCTCATTGCCATTTCCGAGTGATTCGTGAATCAATGGAATTAAATTCAACCATTGCATGTGAGAAGTATCTTGAAATTCATCGAGTAAAAAATGATGATATCGAGTTCCTAATCGTTCATAGATAAAAGGAGTATTTTCTTCTTGGATTAATACATGAATCAAAGAATTAAATTCTGAAATAAGAATCATTTGCTCCTCCTTCTTTATTACATCCAATGATTTTCCCATGTATTGTAATAACGCCATATTGAAAAAATTCTTCAAGAATAATTTGATACTGGCGTATTCTTGAACGTTATTTTCCCAATATTTATGAAATTGAATGCATGCATCGCTTAGTTTTTGTGGAAATTCTTCTTTGTAAACTGTTCCCCAAAAAGATTCTGAAAAGAAAGGTTTATCACTTTTTACATCCATGAAAAAAGTTTCACTTTTGACGATGGTTTTTATCCGACCTCTTGTTTTACTTTTTCCAGGAATTTTACTCTCATCTACTTCTCCAGAGTTATAAAGTTCAAATATTTTCTCAGCTTCTGTCAAAAATTGTCTATCGAGTTCTTTAGCCCTAAGAATGAGTGCTGTTCTTTGCTCAGGAGAAAAATCCGATTGCATCAATTCTTGAACTTTCTCTTTGTTTTTTTCAGAAGTGAGAATCTTACCAAACTTGATAAGGTTTCTTCTAAAGTTCCAACTGTTACCGTCTTCTAAATTCGATTCAGAATAATTAAATAATAACTTGGTCAATTCTTTGCTGTCTTCTTGCCCAAGTTGATTCAATAAATCATCGACAATTTTTTCAATCACTTCTTCTTCCTCCATGATGACATCAAAATCGTGTTGCAAATCCAATTCTCGGCCAAAAGAACGAATCAATCGAAGATTAAACTTATCAATGGTCATCACATTAAAGTCTTCGTATTGATGCAAAATATTTTGAAGAACGAGAGAGCATCTCTTTTGAATATCACTGATAGTGCATTTTATCTCTTTTGCAATTTTTTCTGTAAGTTCTAATTCTTCATTTTCGAAATGATTAGGAGAACTAATTTTATCTAAAGCACTGATGATTCTTTCTTTCATCTCAATTGCTGCCTTATTGGTAAAGGTCATTGCGACGATACTAGAGAATTGCTTCTTATCATCATTACTAATTAAGAGTTTGATGTATTCTTTAACAAGATGATACGTCTTTCCGCTTCCAGCTGAAGCATTGACTATTTTGAAAGGTTTATTGGCGGTTGTTTCGAGCATAATTATTACTAAAATAAGCATTCATTTTTGAATTTAGCAGAGCCTGTTAAAGTTCTTTGTTTTTAGTAATTTTACAGCATGAAATTATTTGCTCAAATATTGATCAGTTCACTAATTGTTTTCATTTTGTTTTCTTGTAAAAAGGATGCGGAAAATGAAGATTCACAATTCCATTCTTTAAGGGGGATAGTACAACCTGTCTTTGGAGCAGGAAATAATTTATACTTAGACTCTATTTATACGACACAAGAAGGATATGATATCCAATTTAAAGAGATACAATTTTTCGTGCAAGATATTAAGTTCGGTAGTTTACAATTAGTAAAAACGGCATTGTTTGATTATCGTTCTTCAGGTGTTGATTTATTTCGTTTGCAAGGTACAACTGATAATCTTGATTCTATTGTAACGTTAAAGCTAGGTATTGATTCTATTTCTAATCACCAAAACCCATCAACTTTTCATGTAGACAATTTACTACATACCTTTAATTCGAGTGACATGTATTGGGATACTAATAAAGGGTATTTTTTCGTTAAAATTGAAGCTTTGGTTGATACAGTTCAAGATGGAACTCCTCTTTTTGATCATTCTGTTATCTATCATGTAGGACTCGATGCGAATATTCAATCCCTTTCCTTTAATAATTTTTATTGGTCACCACAAGGAGTGGAAGACGTGCTTCCGTTGTATCTAGATATGCAAGCGTTTTTGGCTGGACCACAAGTCATTGATGTGAAAATTGATTCAGTAAGTCAGTCGGATGTCGGACAAGAAATACTCACTGCAAAAGTAATGGGTAATTTTGCAGCAGCAATTGCCCCCTTTTAGATATTGCCCCATTAATAAAAGAACTATCAGAGGTTCATAAATAATATCCAATTTAAAGAGCAGTAACTAAAATTATTGTTTCTTTTGTAGTAGATAACGATAACATGATTGACGAGAGAAGACTCACCACGGAGGAAAAAGCATTAAAGGTTAACTTAACTTCTGATATTTATGGATGTTTTGCTGAAATTGGTGCAGGACAAGAAGTAGCAGCTAATTTTTTTAAGGCAGGAGGTAGTTCAGGAACTATCGCTCATACACAATCTGCTTATGACATGAAAGTCTCCGATTCTATGTATGGAGAAGCTTCTCGATATGTGAGTGAAGAGCGTTTAGCAACTATGTTGTCGACAGAATATGACACTTTAAAAAGACGTTTACCTGAGAAATATACAGAATCTCGATTTTTTGCATTTAGTAACACGGTAGAATCACTCAATTATCACAAGTCAAATCAAGGACACGGTTGGGTAGGAATTCGGTTTCAATTAGGATTAGAAGAAGAACCCAATGAGGTAATTCTACACATTAAAATGCATGACATTTCTCACAAAACTCAACAAGAAGCTATAGGTATTTTAGGAGTAAACTTAATTCATTCTTGTTATTTTCATAACCAAGATTTAGATGAGTTTTTGAATAATCTCGTCCATCGTTTGCCTCGTGACAGAATGGAAATTGACATGCTGAGGATATCAGGGTCTCGATTTGAAGATGTTGACAATAGAATTATTGCGTTGAATTTGGTAAAAAGAGGAATGACGGATGCAACAATGTTCGATTTGTCAGGAAAAGTATTGCAACCAGCAACTGCCCTGTATAAGAAAAATATCATCTTGATGCGAGGTCGATTTAGACCAGTGACGAAGGTTCATATCGATATGATAGAATCCGGAAAGAAACAGTTTTTGGAAGAATCCGGCGTGGATAAAAATAAAGTTCGTGTTATTTTTGAATTGACACTGAAAGATTTAACAGCAGACGGAAAAATTTCTGATAAAGATTTTGTAGACAGAGCAGAATTGCTTGGTAACTTAGGATATACTGTGATGATTAGTAATTACCTGAAACATTACAAAATGGTCGATTACCTCGCGCGAATAGCAAAGGGTAGAATGATGGGGGTTATTGTTGGTATTTATAATTTACAAACCATATTTGATGAGAAATATTACGACAATCTAAGAGGTGGACTTTTAGAAGCCTTCGGTCGCGGATTTGGTCACAATATGAAGATGTTGGTCTATCCCGCGAACGATGTAGAGACAGGGGAATTGTATGATTTAGATAATTTTAGAATCCCAGACAACCTTAAAGGCTTGTTGCAATATATGAAAGACAATAGAAAGCTAGAAGCATTGAAAGAATATGATGCTCAATTACTAGGGATTATGTCTGATGATGTGCTTTCTCAAATTAAAGCAGGAGCAAGTATTTGGGAGCAAGATGTTCCAGAGGCTGTTGTGCAAGCAATTAAAGAACATGAATTGTTTGGGTATAAAAAGAAGGTGTCTGTGTAGTTAATTAAGAATTAAGAATGGAAAATTGCCAATAGTATTTTATTCGGTTTTTAACTCCACACTCCACACTCCACACTCCACACTCAATGAGCATAATTACTAATTATTAATTC
>DQTF01000139.1 GCA_015662935.1 Crocinitomicaceae bacterium
CTTGGAAATAGAAGTGAATTACCCGAATCTGTTTTGAATAACAAAGGATTTAATAAATTCTATTTATTGCCCTTTATCCTTGGTATAATTGGCTTGGTTTTCATGATTATAGTTGCGCCAAAAGACTCCTCCGTTATTGCTCTACTATTTTTAATGACTGGAGTAGCAATCATTCTCTATTTAAATCAACCTCCGCTTGAACCTCGAGAACGAGATTATACATTTGTCGGATCCTTTTATGCTTTCGCAATCTGGATAGGAATGGGAATTTCTGGATTATACTATGCTTCTGAAAAAATGACAATGACACAATTTTTGAAAATTTCAACGTATGGTGTTGGCACAGTAGTGTTTTTTGCATTATTAGATTTCATGGGTGATGATGGCTTTTTTATGACACTATCTACATTGTTTGTTGTCTTTGTCTCTTTGGTATTACTAATAATTATGTTTGCGTTGCAAAAAAGTGATGGAAAAATACGGGCTGTAGTGGCTGGAGTCTTGTGTTTGCTTGCGCCAATAATGATGGCGAAAGATGGTTGGGACGATCACTCAAGAGCAAAACGAAGAACAGGATTGGATTTTGCGAAGAACTATTTGGACTCTCTAGAGCCAAATGCTATAATCTTTACCAATGGTGATAACGATACTTTCCCACTATGGTATGCTCAAGAAGTTGAAGGTTATCGCACAGATGTTAGGGTAGTTAATTTGAGTTTATTAAACACCGATTGGTACATCGATCAAATGAAACGTAAAGCATATAACTCTGATCCAGTTCCATTCAAGATGCGTGAAATTAAATACCGTCAGGGTACACGTGATGCAGTATATATTCAAGGACAGTCTGAAGAGTACATGAATGTTGCAGACGCCATGGAAGTTTGTCTGGATGATTCTAAAAAGTTTGATCCTGGGACTGGGACGACTATGAATTATTTACCAACAAATAAATTTAGGATTCCTGTAGATTCAGCGTTAGTTGTCAATAATGGAACAGTAAGACCAGAAGATGCCGGAAAAATTGTTCCGGTAGAGTGGGTAATAAATAAACAATTTCTTTACAAAGCCTCCATGATGGTTTTAGATTTGTTGGCAAATAATAATTGGGAACGACCGATATACTTTGCTGTAACCACAGGTGGAGATGCTTACATGGGACTTGATGATTACTTCCAGCTTGAAGGATTAGCCTACCGTTTAGTACCTATAAAACATAAGAAAAATAACAATCCAAACATCGAAGGTGGAATTGCATCTGATATCATGTATAACAACATGATGAATAAATTCCAATGGGGGAACATGGAAGATTCTACAGGAATGTACATGGATGAAACCAATAGAAGAATGGTAACTAATCTTCGCTTGCAATTCAATAATTTAGCAGATAAATTGATTGAAGAAAAACAAGGAGATAAGGCGTTAAAGGTTTTAGATAAATGTGTTGCCGTTATGCCAGAAAAAAATGTTGCATATGATAGAGTGATGCTGGCGTTAGTAGATTCGTATTTGAAATTAGGAATAGCTGATTCATTGTTAAATACAAACATGAGTTTGGAAAACAAACTAATCGCTCAAAAAAATGGCGAGCAATTAGCGGTAAGATTATTTGAAATAGTGGCAGATGACCTTAATTATTACATGAGTTTGGAGCCAAAATATGCGCTACAAATTCAAGAGCAAAAAGAAAGAATAGACCTGGGAACAGCACATCAAATATCGCAAATGTTAAGTACTTATTTCCCTAAAAGTGAAAAACTTGAAGGATTGTTAAGTGATTTTGATGATTTACAAGATCAAATGCAGAATAAGAAAGCAGAATTAGAAGATTTTAAAAAAGGAGCTTCAAGAGGAGTTTCTCGTTTCTAATTAAGAATTAATGATGTATCGATGAAATATATGCTGTGAATACAAGATTTTTTTAAAATTAACGTTAATCAAGTCTGTAACAAACGACAACACCTATTCGTTCTAAGTATTCCAACCCAAAACAACCTTCCAAATAAGAAGGAAAGCAATGAGAACAGTATTTGACAAAATAGATAAAAAAAATGTTCCGCAACACGTGGCAGTCATCATGGATGGTAACGGTCGATGGGCCAAAAACCGTGGTGAAGAACGTATTTTTGGTCATCTCAACGGAGTTGAATCTGTTAGATCTACCTTAAAAGCTGCTCTAAAATCAGGTGTCAGATTCTTGACCCTTTATGCTTTTTCTACAGAAAACTGGAATCGTCCTCAAGATGAAATTAATGCTTTGATGGAACTCTTGGTTACCACAATTAGTAACGAAGTTGAAGAGCTTTCGAAACAAGGTGTTCGCCTGCGTACTATTGGCGATCTTGATGCATTACCTTCATCTGCAAAAATCAAAATGTTAGAAGCACAGGAGCAAACTAAATCAAATAGTAAAATTGATTTAATACTTGCATTGAGCTATAGTTCGAGATGGGAAATCACTCGTGCAATCAAAAATATTGTTGATGCAAAAATCCCTGCAAATAAGATTACCGAAGAATTGGTAAATGAATACCTTTGCACAAAAGATATTCCGGACCCTGAATTGTTGGTACGAACAAGTGGGGAAATAAGAGTTAGTAACTTTTTGATGTGGCAAATTGCCTATTCGGAGTTATATTTTACCCCAACCCTGTGGCCCGAGTTTTCGGAAGAAGAGTTTTTCAAAGCTTTGATAGAATATCAAAGTCGAGAAAGAAGATTTGGAAAAATTAGTGAACAAATTACTTAATAAAAGAATGAGATTATTATCCATATTAGTAGTATTATCCTTATTTCCTTTTGGAAATACAATGTTTTCTCAACCAACCAAAGTTGGAGGTGATGTAAATTACCTCACACAAAACACATATACAA
>DQTF01000192.1 GCA_015662935.1 Crocinitomicaceae bacterium
TAATATCTTCTACTTGAAGATCCCGTGATTTTTCTTCCACAGCTATTACAGCTCCATCCCTAGATTGCAATCCAATTGCAATTGCTCCTCTTTTAACTGTCTCAATAGCATATTCCACCTGATAAATTCTACCATCTGGCGAATACATCGTAGGTGTCATATCATAACCACGTGATGCCATCATAACATTTCGATTCACTTACAAGTCAATTTAAGGGTTGATTACATGTATGATCTAAATCATAACTCTATCCATTAAAATATACAATTGCTTTTGATGAAGCATGGGGAATCAATTAGAACAGTTTATTGAACAAAAATACATCAATCTTGAGACATACAAAAAGGATGGAACTTCTATTAGAACTCCTGTTTGGTTTGTAATTGATAAAGATCTAATCTATGTTATAACCAGGGATAGCACAGGCAAAGTTAAGAGACTTAAACATAATCAGGATGTACGAATTGTTCCTTGTTCATTCAAAGG
Source organism: Crocinitomicaceae bacterium (assembly GCA_015662935.1). GTDB lineage: Bacteria > Bacteroidota > Bacteroidia > Flavobacteriales_D > Crocinitomicaceae > UBA4466. Next base: position 488 of record DQTF01000192.1, read on the forward strand.
TGAACCAAAAAATGAGTGGATAAAAGGTAAGGCAGAAAAGATTACAGGCGAGGAAGCAGACAAAGCCATTAAACTTCGTAAGAAAAAATATGGTATGCTTGCTAGATTAACAGGCATATTTACATCTCAAAAAGGAAACCTTGTTGTTTATTCCATTGAATTAATCGATTAGAATTTTTTAAACTTGCTCAACTTTTTTAAAAATTTGATTATTCCAGAGACATTTAAATACAAATTGCAATTACATCTGATCCATCTTGGCTCAACCAGACCCATTTGAGAATGCCACAAAGCAGGTTAACGACGCATGCGATGTTTTAGGAATAAACGATAAGGGCATAAGAGATTATTTGATTATGCCAAATAGGTTCCTTCGAGTCAAAGTTCCAGTAAAAATGGATGATGGTAAGATTAGAGTTTTTACAGGATTCAGATGTCAGCATAACAACGATAGAGGTCCATACAAGGGCGGTATAAGATACTTTGACCCTGAGGGCGGCGTTAAGTACATGGAACGAGAAGTAATGGCTCTTTCTTCTTGGATGACATGGAAGTGTGCTGTTGTTGATATTCCACTAGGTGGTGCTAAGGGAGGAGTTTTCGTAAACCCTAAAAAAGAAAAACTTAGTGATGGTGAGCTTGAAAGATTAACTCGACAGTTTGCATCTAGAATTGCTGAAGTAATTGGTCCACAGAAGGATATTCCTGCTCCAGATGTTTATACAACTGGAAAAGAAATGACACAGATTATGGATACGTTTACCAAAATGAATGGAAATAATTATTCTCCAGGAACTATCACTGGAAAACCAATTCCTATGGGTGGTTCTCTTGCACGAGATGTTGCTACAGGTTTAGGTAATTCTTATTGCATAAGAGAAGCAGCAAAAATTTTGAATATTGAACTGAAAGGCACTAAAGTTGTACTGCAAGGATTTGGAAATGCTTCAACCTTTTCTGGTGTATATCTAGAAAAACTGGGCGCAAAATGTATTGCGGCAAGTGATTCAAAGGGATCAATTCTTGTTCCTGACGGGTTTAAAGTTCAGGAATTAATTGATTGGAAGCAAAAGGAAGGATCTGTGGTTGGCTATCCTGGCAGCAAAGAGATTTCGACAGAGGAATTGCTTACAACAGAATGTGAAGTCTTGGTTCCTGGTGCCCTTGAAAATCAAATCACTGCTGCAATTGCAGAGAAATTACAATGTAAAATTATTGGTGAGGCTGCAAATGGTCCTACTTTACCTGAGGCTGATCCAATTCTTTACAAGAAAGGAATTTTTGTTATACCGGATATCTTGGCAAATTCTGGCGGTGTTTGTATCTCTTATCTTGAATGGGTGCAAAACAACATGGGTTACTACTGGACATTCGATGAAGTTGCAAGTAAGATGGAGGTTAAAATTGTTAAAGGCTTGAAAGACATGTACGAACTTTCTAAAAAACATAACATTGACAATAGAAAAGCTGCTATGGTTTTGGCAGTAAGCCGTGTCTTAGAAGCATTTAATCATAAAGGAATTTGGCCTTAGATTCTAAACAAAATAAGATTCGTAACAAACAAGCTGTTCAATAAATCGTATTTTTCCTTTTGTAATTGAAACTAACTTCTTCTTAAACAGAAGATCAATTTTTGTTCGATGTTCGAGCAATTCAATAATTTTTTTTGTCAGGTACCTGCCCTTTCTATCACCATCTAGTAGAAGAATGAGTTTACGATATTTGGCTGCTGAATCAGCAAATTTTATCATCCCATTGAACTTATGAAACTCCAAAATTTTACCAGAATAACCCAATTTTATTAGTGCGACAGAATCACGTTTTCCTTCAACTACCACCGCGCTATTTTTTTGCGAGTTGAGCAGATTTATGAATTTTTTAATTTCTGCTATTTCACTTTCTGGAAATTCCATAATGGTAATAAGTTTAATATAATAACAAACTTTTTGATCGATCTATTATGAACTCTATCACAAAAATTTTTGACGATACAATAAAAACTGATCATAAAATCATTACA
>DQTF01000220.1 GCA_015662935.1 Crocinitomicaceae bacterium
AATCCGTTTGCGTTTTCTTTTTTCTCTATATCTCCTTCAAAAGTTTCTTCACTTGAGTAGTAGCGATCAATACGCAACCAGTGCATATCACGACTACGACGCACTTCTTGTTTCCCAACTACAGGCACATTGTTTTCAGCGTGACAAGCAATCACACAAGCACCACAACCGGTACAAGCATTTAAATCTACAGACAAGTTGAAGTGATGACCAATAGAACGATCAAACGATGTCCATAAATCAGCATTTTCATCAGTAACAGGAATTTCTGCGTGGTCTTTTGAAACCATCGGCATTGCATTCCACTCTTTCGAATCTTTTGTATTGAATATCTCTAAGGTAGTTTCACGAATAATATCTCTTCCCATCATCGTGTTGTGTAATTGTACACAAGCAAATTCGTGTTCTCCAGCAACTTTTTCTAAAGTTACATTCTGAACCGATGAGAAATTATTATAAACTGAATAAGCATTTACACCAGTTTGCATTTCGTATTGAATAGCATCTGTTTTTCCATACCCTAATGCCAATCCAACTGACCCTTTTGCTTGACCTGGCTGAATTAATACTGGAACATTTTTAACAACTACATCACCAACAGTTACATTTACATAACTTCCGTTTAATCCTCCGTTTGCAACATTGTGATTTTCCAACCCTAATGCATCTGCATCCGAAGCAGAAACTGTTAAGTAATTATCCCAAGATGCTCTAGTAATAGGATCTGGCATTTCTTGTAACCAAGGGTTATTGGCTTGTTGCCCGTCTCCCATCGAAATTTTTGTATATAAGGTAAGTTCTAAACCGCCTTCTTGAAGATTGTTTGCTAATGCTCCGTGAGAAGTATGGCTTTCCATTCCTTCAGACATTGGCAATGCTTCATTTTCAATTTCAACTTGATTTACTAATACACCATCGTGTAATGCTTCATTCCAAGATTTTTCTCCTAAAATTGAATTCGTCCAAGTTTCTTTAAGGTAATCGTAAAATGTTTTTGAATTCCCTGTCAATTTCAATAAACTATCTTGAAATTGTCTAGTATCAAATAAAGGACGAATGGTAGGTTGCATTAACCCAAAATGTCCTTTTTTAATTTGTGTATCTCCCCAAGATTCTAAGTAGTGATTTGTTGCACCCACTAATTGAGCCATGGCAGCAGTTGCATCTTTTTTATAAGAAAAAGCAACCGATAATTCTAAATTATTATATGCTTCTGAAAAGGCTTCGTTATTTGGAAAAGAATAAATTGGATCTACACCTACAGTGATTAATCCTTTAACTTTTCCTGAAATAACTCCATTTAAAACGCTCATTACTTCTGAAGCGCTTCCTTGACGAATCATTTTTGGTTTTGCAGCATCCATTACAACACTAGCAATTCCACTATTATAAGAAAGTACTTTCGCTTGAGCGGTAACATCTGGTAATCCAGTAATAATTACACCTCTGCTCCCAGCTTTTTGTAAATCTGATTTTGCTTTCGCAACTACTTCTGCAATTGCATCTGGCAAACCAGAAGCACTTCCACCGGTCAAGGCAGTTAAAACTTGTTGTTGTTGCGAAGGAGTAACCGGCACACGTTTGTCAGAATTTGCTCCCGAAAGAGACATATTCGCTTCAAACTGGTAATGACGAGACATTTTTCCATTATCTGGAATACGTCCTTTTGAATACGATGATTCAAATCCGCCACCTTGCCAATCTCCTAAGAAGTCAGCTCCAATAGATACAATTACTTCTGCTTTAGAAAAATCATAATCTGCCAATCCACGAACTCCGTATTTATTTTGAAAAGCATCCAATGCTTCCGAAGAAGACACTGTATCATAAACTACGTGACGTACATTTGGAAACTTAGTTGTAAAATCTTTTATCAATCTAGTAGTAGAAGGACTTGCAAAAGTTTGTGTTAACAATACAACATCCTGTCCTTGTAAACTAGTTAAATTTTCTTCGAAAGCTGCGTCAAAATCATCCCATTCAACCGAATCTTCACCAACAGATGGCGACTGAAGACGGTTCATATCATACAAAGATAATACCGACGCATGAACACGAGCATTAACGCTTCCGTTGTTTTCTGAAAGTTTATTTCTTTCAACTTTAATAGGTCTTCCTTCTCTTGTTTTTACTAAAATATTAGCAAAATCGAATCCATCTGCAATCGTTGAGGCATAATAATTTGCTTCACCTGGCACAATTTCATCTGGCATTACAACATAAGGAATTGACTTTCTAATTGGACCTTCACAAGCAGCTAACGAAGCAGCAGCCGTGGTAAACCCAACATATTTTAAGAAATCTCTACGTGAAGTTGAAGAAGACTCTAATGTTTCTTTGTCTCCAAGAAATTCATCTACAGGTATTTCTTCAACAAATTCATTTTGTCGTAGCGTCTTAACAATAGAACTGTTATCGTCTAGCTCTTCAACACTTTTCCAGTATTTCTTGTTTGTTGACATTTATATTTTAATTTAATGAGTGAATAACAGTATTCAATCGTTACATTATTATTAATAGTGGCATTTTCCACATTCCTTTCCTCCTAAATCTGCGATTGTCATTTTATCCAAATCGTATTTTTTAGCAAGCTCTTTGTGAATTTCTTCGTAATATTTATTATCTTCTGTATTTACATTTGTTGCGTTATGACAATCGATACACCAACGCATTGTAAGTTGTGCATACTGCTCAACTACTTCCATTTCTTCAACAGGTCCGTGACATTTCTGGCATTCTTGCCCAGCAACCGTTACGTGTTGTGAGTGATTGTAATATACAAAGTCTGGTAAATTATGAACACGAATCCATTTTACAGGTTTTTCTTCTCCTGTATAATTCATATTATCAGGATCCCAACCAACTGCATCGTATAATTTTGCAATTTGCTCGTTATAAAAATCTGTTGAATATCCATTTGCTAAATCTTGAACCCCTGTATATTCTGAAATGTTCTTATGACAGTTCATACAAACATTCAATGAAGGGATTCCAGATGTTTTACTTTTTCTTGCTGAAGAGTGACAATATTGACAATCTATCTTATTATCACCAGCGTGTATTTTATGTGAAAAATGAATTGGTTGAACTGGAGTATAACCTTGATCGACACCTACTTGCATAAAATAACCATACACAAAATATCCAGAAACCAATAAAAGTAATATGGAAGAAACCAACATTAAAAATTGGTTTTGAGCAAATGCTTTCCATAAAGGTAATTTAGATTCTCTTTCTACTATATTCGATTCATTAGCATCAGACAAACGTTGTAATGTTTTTGATACTAAGTAGAACATTACTACTAATAGCACAAACACCAACACCAGTCCACCCAATATAATGTTCTGCATCGTCCCATCGTCTCCACTTTCTGCAACTACTGTAGCCTCTGCAACTTTCGGAGCTGGTTTTGGCTGACTACAATACGCTAGGATATTATCTATATCTTCATTTGACAATGCTGGAAAAGAAGTCATCACTGAGTTATTATTCTCCGCAAACAAAGCAACCGCTTTTGCATCTCCAGACTTAATAAATCCTTGGCTATTTTTTATCCATTGGTATAGCCACTCTTTTTCGTACTTATCTGCAACACCCCGTAATGCAGGACCTACTCCTTTTTTGTCTAACTTATGACAAGCAGCACAATTCGACTTAAATAAAGCCTCACCAGCAACAGGATCTCCTTCTTGTGCAAAAGTTGTAGTTGAAAAAGCTAGCAAAATAGCCAGCATTAGAAGTGATAATTTTGATGATAAATTTCGGTAATTCACCTTTTTCATACTAATGGTTAAAATTATTTTCAATTGTAAGGTTGGTAATTAATTCATTTTCAAAACACTAAAAATACATTTTATTACCTAGCCTTTATAACGGCACGAAAATAACATATTAAAGTTGATTATTAAAATACTAACAAAGTGTTAATGCTTAATTTATAATAATTCTAAATAATAAATTCTCTTTCTTTTGAGTTAATATGAATTACATTTGCAATCTAATATTTTTTTAATGAAAAAGAGAATTAATTATAAGTCCTTTATTTTTTTAATGTTAGCATTTATTTCTATTCAATTTACCTTTGGACAAGAAGCTACGGTTATCATTAATGAAGATGTGAAAATTCCTGAAATATTAGAATTAAAAAAAAGCTTGGAAGTTGAGAATAAACTTTCGGAAGGCTTTACTATTCAATTATATTATGGAGAACTTGATGAAGCTAGAAAAATAATGAAACAATATAAAACTCATTACGATTCTTGGCCTGCTTCTATTGAATATGAAACCCCTAATTATAAGGTATGGGTAGGGAGTTTTAGTTCTAGGCTTGAAGCAGATCGTGCGCGATTAGAGATAAAAGAAAAATTTCCTGCTGCATTTATTTTAAAACCAGATAGGGGGTAAACTATACATTAAACCAATAAAAAAGCCTCATTCTTAATTGAAATGAGGCTTTTTTATTTTAAAAACAAATTTTAATTAATTCATTGGCTCACTTGTTTTTGTTGAACCCAATCCAAACTTATAAACCATATTAAGTTGGATCATTGAAGTTTCCATATCGTAAGAAACTGATGTACCTGGAACTTTTCCTAAAGGGTTATTAGGAGTAATTAGTTGAGGGTTCAATAAGTTTCCTGAAGCTCCATCTCCTCTAAATCCATAATGATAAACAGCATTTAATTCTATTTTATCATTAATAACATACCCTAATCCAATTTGAGCTGCATTTTCAATTACTGCAGTTGCAGGAATTGAAAAGAACGCTAACTCATCATCAATAGGGTTTGAACTATAGGTATAACCAACTCTAATAGGCATTTTATTGGTAGCTTGGTATTGCAATCCTATAGAAAGAATACTCATACTTTTCCAACCAAAACCATTAACAGCACCTGTTGGAAATCCTGCAAAATCACCGATTTCGGCTATTTGCCATCCACTTTCTTGGAAACCTTCTGTGTTTTCATAATCTACATATCTAAAATCTAAAGCGAAATCAAATTTTCCACCAGACAACCCCATACCTACTGAATAGATTGCAGGATAATTCATTTTAAATTTTACGTTTGGAGCTGTTGAACCGTCTACATATTTTTGATCAAAATCAAACTCTCCAAAATATTGTTTTGATTTATATGAAGCTCCTAATTTTAAAATTCCTCCTGAATCATAAAATACACCTACTTGACCACCAAAGCCAACAGCGGAAGCTTTATCTGTAACTGGGTACCCTCTTCCTTGACCAAATGGTGATGGAAAGTCTGGAGAAGCAACTGGGTTTGGAGCTAATTCTAATGCAGAATAGTTAAAAGTTGGTTGCAATCCTATTGAAAACTTATCGGTAATTTCATAAGAATAAGTAAGACCTACTTGTAACAACATATAATCGGATTCTATATGTCCAAATCCTCCAAATTCCTGAGGGTAATTTATTGGATTTGAGTCGTTAGGATTCCAATCCGGATTAGGATTTCCTTCACCATCAACAGGTAAATTTGTTTCTTCATTAAAAGTAACTCCAAAACCACTAATACCGAAAGCTGAAACACCGAAAGTGTGTTTACTATCTTCTTTACCCCAAACAAAAGATAAGGAAGGCATAATTGAAGTTCCTCTATCATCTTCTGTTTCTCCACTTACACTAGGAGAACC
>DQTF01000025.1 GCA_015662935.1 Crocinitomicaceae bacterium
AAATCGTTCTCTAAATAATTCAGATTTTATTCGCTCTGGAGAAGTGTATAAGAACTTCATACCACCAAACCGCGCATTGTCCAGTGTAATATCAATTTCTCGATAGCTCATAGAACTGACAATTAATCCAGCATTAATACCTCGTGATTGCAAGTTGTTCACTTGGTCTTCCATTAGAGCAATCAACGGAGAAACAATAATAGTAATTCCTTCCAATGCGATGCCCGGAACTTGGAAGCAAATAGATTTACCGCCACCAGTTGGTAGAATCGCCAATGTGTCGTGACCATAAACAGCACTATCCACAATATCTTCTTGCAGAGGTCTAAAGGAGTCAAATCCCCAAAATTGTTTTAATATCTCTCTTGATTTTTTCACTATAAATTCTGAAATACGAATTTAACTAAAATTCTGATTCGTAGCGTTCTGTAAGGTAATAGCTGAGAACATCGACTAATCCTTTGAATTACACGATAAATTGTGTACATTTGCACCCTAGAAAAAGAGCTGTTATGAACGATACAATGTCACTCAAAATCAACAAAGTAAGTCAATCAAGAATCAACGATATAGATTGGGATAACCTTCCTTTTGGGAGAGAATTTTCTGACCACATGTTAGAAATGAACTATGCTGATGGTCAATGGCAAGACCCTGAAATTAAGCCTTTTGCATCTATACAAATGCACCCGGCAACTTCTGCTATCCACTACGGACAGTCTATTTTTGAAGGTATGAAAGCGAGTCGAGCAGATGATGGAAGCGTTCAACTTTTTAGACCAGATATGAATGCAAAACGTTTCGCAGAATCTTGTGAGAGAATGTGCATGCCAGTTGTACCTGAAGATGTATTTGTCGATTTAGTAAAGAAAATAGTTGAAATTGATAACGAATGGGTTCCTCGGAAAGAAGGATACTCATTATACATAAGACCATTCTTATTTGCAACGGATGAGTTTATCGGAATTAAACCTTCTGATACGTATAAATTTTTAATTTTCACCTGCCCAGTTGGTGTGTATTACACAAATCCGGTAAACGTAAAAATTGAAGAGTTTTATACGAGAGCATCTGCTGGTGGAGTAGGACAAGCAAAAACCGCAGGTAACTATGCTGCATCTTTATATCCTGCGAAGAAAGGAAAAGAAGAAGGGTTTGATCAATTAATCTGGACAGATGGAATAGAGCATAAGTACATTGAAGAATCAGGAACAATGAACGTTGTTTTTGAAATTGATGGAAAACTCATTACACCTTCAGAAGATTCTGATACCATTCTGAAAGGAATTACAAAAAGATCTGTTGTTCAAGTGGCAAATCATTTTGGCATACCAATGGAAGAAAGAAAAATTACAGTAGAAGAAGTGGTTACTGCTTTAAAAGAAGGAAGAGTGACTGATGCTTTTGGAGCAGGTACTGCTGCTACGATTGCACCAATAGCAAAGATTGGGTTTAGAGGAGAATTATATGAGATCCCTATGAAGCCACGAACAGCATCCAATAAAATAAAAGGATTTTTACACGATTTAAAATCAGGAAAAACAGAAGATGTTTTCAATTGGTTGGTGAAAATTTAATAGAAAGATATTTGAGTAAAGGTCCGGCAATTTGTTGGACCTTTTTTTTTGAACTTTTTTAAAGTTAGTCTCATTAATATGAATATATTTGTACTTTATTTAAAATGATTCTAAATAATGAGATTAATTATCGCCGATAGCAATGATTTAACAAGAGCAGGACTGAGATCTATTCTTTCTGTGAATGATGACATTGAAATTGTGGGCGAAGCAAAATCAAGTTTAGAATTATTTGAAATGTTGCATTCTTTCGATACGGATGTTATTCTCATAGATTATACTTCTAATGGTTTTGTGATTGATGACTTATCCAGAATTAAGAATGACTATGCTTCCTCCTTTATTTTAGCAATTACTCCAGAACAATCTGCTCAAGTCCTCGTTGATGCACTAAAACAAGGTGTAACTAGCTATGTGAAGAAGAATTGTTCGATTTCAGAAATCACGGATGCAGTAAAAGAAACAGCGAAAGGAACTAAGTTTTTCTGTGGTCAAATTGTTGAAACGATACAGCAAGCAAACCTGAATATCGAAGATATAGATTACGATGCTTTTTCTTGCGATGCTGTTCTTATCTCGAAAAGAGAACAAGAAATCATTGTTCTTATCTCTGAGGGTATGACAAATGTACAAATTGCAGAAAAATTATTCTTAAGTAATCATACGGTTAATTCTCACCGAAAAAACATCATGGCAAAACTAGGGGTAAAGAACACTGCTGGTATTGTGATGTATGCAGTGAAGTCAAATTTAGTGTCGCCGAATAAATTCTTGTTCACGGCTTCTAATTAGAATCATTTTCTTTTTCGTATTTTGAACCAATCTCAGTCAAAGTTGTACTTGAGAAAAATAAATTAGTATGCGTAGTGCAATAATCATATTATCAATGCTTTTATCTGGGGGGATTTTTGCTCAGAATCAGACACCAATAGAATCTGAAGCGGAAGAAAGTATTGATGAAATAAAAATTCAGCCTGCTTCGGACAAGGAAAAGAATAAAGCTCCTAGAACTTACTCGAATAAAAAAAGAGAGTCTAAAATAACTAAAGATGTTCAGTCTCAGAAATTCAAATCCTACAAAGCATCTTCAAATGTGCAACGAACTCAGCGATCACCAAATTTAATTCAACAAATGGAAATGGATAAAGTGGTGTCTTCTTTAGAAGCGAATTCTCCTAATTCATTTGAATATCATTATTTTAAATATGTAGCTGGAAATTACGATATATCTTTAATCAATCATTTGAATGAAGCTGAAAAATTGCGTCCAAAGAATGTGGATGTGCTTGTGCAAAAAACGGCGTATAATATAATCACAGAGAATAAAAGTGTTGCAAATAGATATTTAATAAAGTTATTGTTTTATAAAAAACTGACCCAAAATGTAGCGAATTATGCCGAAGATATTTTGTTGTCTGTCCCTCAGAATGGCACCTTAATTACGCATGGATTTGACGATACTTATGGGGCTTTATTTATGCAATCAAAAGGAGTACGAAAAGATGTTCAATTGATTTCTTTGGATTTTCTCCAAAGCGATGCTTATCGTAACACTCTAAGAAAGAAAGGGTATCAAATTCCTAAAGGTGAAGTGGTAAACACGCAGTTTTTTAAAGAATTCTGTAGAATGAACCCCTCAAAAAAATTAGCAGTTTCTGTAACAACTCCGAAAGAATATTTACGTGAAGTAGCGCAAAAAATGTACTTGCAAGGATTGGTAATGGTGTATGCTGACTATGCAAAAGAGAACTTTGCACAGAATGATTTCTTATGGCACACAAAATTGAAAAAGCAAGTGGTCGTTAATGCTTCGGATGAAAAGTCAAAACAATTATCAGCGAATTACCTACCGATGTTATTCATTCTTCGGAAAGGCTATAATTCTTCTGGAGAATATGCAAAAGTAAAAGAAATAGACAGGGCCATTGATGCAATCGGAATTCAATGCCATAAATACGATAAAGTACAAAAGTTGAAGGGAAGCTATTAATGCGACTGATAAAACCGCAATATAAATCAATGACTGACGAGTCGCTAATGATTTCTATCTCTAAAGGGGATAAGAGAGCATTTGATGAAATTTACCATCGCTATTCTGGGCCGATGTTGGGGTATTTTATGAGTAAATTATGGAAAGATAGGGAGAAGGCAGAGGATTTTGTTCACGATATTTTTGCGAAAATCATTAAGAAACCTGAATCATTTGATGTATCACGCAAATTCAAAACATGGTTTTATTCTGTAGCGAATAACATGTGCAAGAATGAGTACAAAAAACAAGAAGTTCGAAAGAACACGACATCTGGATTAGATGGACATTACGCATTGACTGACACCAATTCCAATGTGATGGAAGAAGTGCAAGATGCACAGTTCAGAGATGAATTTGAAGAATCACTGGCTGCGCTAGATGACAAGCACAAAGAGACTTTCCGATTGAGGCATATAGATGGTTTGTCAATTAAGGAAATTGCAGAAGTAACAGAAAAAAGTGAAGGCACTGTCAAGTCACGCTTATTCTATGCAACTAAATATTTGGCAGAAAGTTTAAAAGAATTTAATCCCGTTTTAAATAGATAAAAAATGGAAAGAGATATAATAGATATTATAACAGAAAAGAAATTCATTCAATTAACAGCGAGTGAAAAAACTGAAATGCAAGAGTTTTGCAAAACAGAAGAGGAGTTCAATCAATTGAAATCCGTATTTGCAAGTGTAAATGCAATGCCAATTAAAAATCCTACACCAAATCCTCAAACAAAGAAAGATTTAGATGCTTTGTTTGTACAGACTTATCCAAAAGTAGCTCCGATTTGGTACAACTCAGTTTTGGCGGTTGTGATTCCAAAAGATAAACCTTTTTACAGACAACCAATGTTGCAAGTTGCTGCTGTTGCTTTATTGCTATTCTTAGCAGTACCAATGTTTAAGAATACGATGATTACTGAGCCTGTGCAAGTTGCAGAGAATAAAATTGACAACTCTGAAGAAGATATCGCCGAATCGAATAGTAACTCACAAGCAAAAGTTACAGAGGTAAAATCAGAAGAAGAACTAACGGAAGAAGAGGTGAGCATAGGTGACGATTTAGTTTCTTCATTTTCAGAGGATGTTCAAACAGCTATGCAGGAAGAGGCAAATTCTTCGGTAACACGTTCGATTATTTCAAATGCAGATGCTCCAGCGATTGTTTCATTTGCGGAACCAGATGTCAGACCTGCAGGTAATGATTCTGAAGATTTTATGCATCCTGATGGTGTTTTTGCAGGGAATGGTTCTGCTCCGACATCTACTTTGTCATTCTCCGCAGCTGAAACGGAAGATTTACTAGACTTGTTAACGGTTACTTTTTAGTCCGAACAAGAATCGCAACAGATTGCTCGGTTGCAACTACTTTTTGTTCATTTTTACACAGAATAGAAGAATTGATTCCTATTTCTTGATTTTCGACTTGTCCTTTACCTTCAGCTAGAAATAGAAAATCGTTTGCTGTAAGTTCGATTGCTTCATCTTTAGATAAGTAATGAACGGTAACCTCAGCAAGACAATTTTTTGTCATCACATTAAAGTCTCTTACTTTTCCAATGCTTCTTGTTTTCCAATCACCGAGAAAATAATCTTGTTCGTATTGTTTTAACACGGTAGAATGACGCCCTTCGTGAATGAGTTCTAATTCTCCATTGAGAATTGTCAAGATACGATTCACGCCAGGTAATGCAGTAAATGTTGATTCTTCAACCTCAACAGTTGCAATGCTAATTCTCAGATCGTAATTTCCTTTTTTTAACTCAGATTCTTTTGGTAGAATGAGAAGTTCAGACGTTGTTCCTCCAGACCAATTAGATATTTTCCAAGAAGAAGGTGGGATGATGTTGGATGCTTTCATATTCATAAGATATGTTTTTTTAGATCGCTATTTTTTCTTTTTGAGAAAACATTTTCTCTTATTTTCTGTCCCGAACAGCGGATGTAGTTTTAACTTCTTCAAAAGTTTATTAAAATCATCTTTATTTTCATAAACTTGATTAAACCCTTGAATATTCGATGTTATTATTTCTTCATAATTCTTTGACAAAATAGTTTTATTATAATAAAATAAATAATAGCAATTATTATCTTCACAAATAGGAGAAAGTACAAGGTGTTTAGAATCTAATACTACTGATTTTTTGCAGTCATTAGCGAGAAAAATACCTTTAGCAGATTTATATAGATGAAATCCTTTTCTTTGTTGTCTAGGAAGACTATGAGATGGGGGACATTGGATAATTTCCAGGAAGCTACCATCTTTCCCACTGTGAAGAGTAGTCATATGACTGCTTAATTTCGTTACAAGTTCAACGGTATCATGTTTATGTAATTTAAGTTTTTTTTTCAAGTCTTTTACTACAACAATTTTAAAGACAGACATCCATGTTTTACTAGTATCTTGGATGTAGTTTACTTTAATAACTTCACCCTCAAAAATGTATTCTGAATTTTTAACAGATTGTTCCTCAAAAATTGACTGTGAAAAGCAATTGCTTAATAATAGTAGTAATGTAATTAGAAGATAAATTCTCATAGTTTTCAGCTAAGTTTACCGATTCCCCAATTCTCCAATCACTCTTTTAAAATCACGAATGATTTCTTGTCGATTAGATTCCTGCTTACTTATTGTCTTCCCATTTACAATCGTCTCCAATTGATTCGTTGCATCTGCTGTATAAATGATTGCAGAGCTGAGTTTTTCGTTAGAACTTGTTGCTAGTAAAGGCGCATCTGCATCCAAAATCAAAGCGTTCATTTTTTCTCCTACTTTAAAATACTGCGTTTCAAAGTTATTCATTGCTTTTCTACCAGAAATTGTTGCCATGTTGATTGCGAAATCTCCTGAATTCCCTTCTGTTGATGAATTAAAAATATTTCTTTTGTGAGAAATCAATCGTTGCCCGTAATCCAATAAACGCAATTCTTCTAAGGGATTAATTCCGATGTGAGAATCTGTTCCAATACTCCATTTTCCACCGTTTTTTTGATAGTTAGAAAGAGGGAAGAGGCCATCACCTAAGTTTCCCTCGGTAGTTGGACAGAGAACAACATTCGCTTTACTTTTTGCAATTCCAATTGTTTCTTGTTCTGTTAAATGTGTTGCGTGTACCAAATGAAACCGGTCAGATAATTCTACATTCTCTAACAACCATTCTACGGGTCTTTTACCCAAATAAGCAAGTGAATCTTCAATTTCTTTGAGTTGTTCAGAAATATGAATGTGAAACGGAATGTCTTGAGGGCCATTTTTTGCAACCTCTGCAATGTCAACTGGATCAACACCTCGCATGGAATGGATGCCTATGGCAATGTTTGCTCCTTCGAAATATTGACAAGCATTTTTACTCGCTTCTAATAACTTATAATAATCATCAATGCTTGGAGAAATGAATCGTTTTTGATCTTTGGTTGCATCCTTACCAAAACCGCCTTTTTGATAAAAAATAGGAGTGAGGGTAATGTTAATGCCTGCTTTTTCAGCTGCAGCGATCATTCGAGAGCCCATTTCTGCAAGGTTATCGTATTGATTTCCATTTTTATCGTGATGTACGTAATGAAACTCTGCAACATTTGTGTAACCGTGGCGAACCATTTCAGAATAGAGCATAGCTGCGATGGCTTCCATTTGCTCTGGAGATACACTCAACGCTAAGTCATACATCGCTTTTCTCCATGACCAAAAATCATCAGAGGTGTGTGTGACATCGTGCACTTCCGCCAATCCAGCCATTGCATATTGGAAAGCATGAGAATGTGCATTTTGAAATCCTGGCAAAGCAAAGCCGTTGATTTTAGTCGCAGTAGAATCAATACTGTTATTCTCAATGGAAGTAATAATTCCATTTTCATTGCAGGATACAAGAACGTTATCGTCCCATCCTTGATTTTGAAGAAGTTTTTTGAATAAAAATCTGTTCATCTTTGATTAATTTTTTTTACGAGCACAATTATTTATTATTCGTGCATTCGTGGCAATTATTTTCAACCTAACTGCTTCAATAATTGACTAAAAGTTTTCTTTAAAACAATTCTAACTTTATTTGCTCTTACTTCATTGAATTGCATTTCTTCATCATTCATATAAAGAATTTTATTCATTTCTAATTGCAATGCGTGAATATTACTTTCAGGATGTCCGAAGAAGCGAGTGATGTGTCCGCCTTTAAAAGGAGTGTTGTGACTCACCTCAAATTCTCCTGAGCAAAGATTAGAAAGAGTAGTGCTAATTAATTGTGAATCAGCTGTTTTTCCATCGTTGTTTCCGAGGATCATATCTGGAAAGAATTCTTTTCGAATAGTCGGGACACTTCTTCTGATAGAATGTGCATCCCATAAAAGAACCTTGCCAAATTCTCTTTTTCGTTCTTCGAGAAGTGAAATTATTTTCTGGTAATAGGGCCAGTAATATTTTACTAACCTTCGCTCAACTTCTGCTTGATTGGGTATTTTATCTTCTGAAATATAGATGTCTTTTCCGAAGAAGTCAGTTGTTGTAGTTAAACCTGTTATTATTCTTCCGTCATCATAAAGTGGAGCACTTTCTGGATCTCTGTTCAAGTCAATGACCCAGCGACTGTATTTCGCATAAATAATGGTGATTCCCATTTCACTTGCAAAATTGTAGAGTTCATGCACAAACCAATCCGTGTCATCAGGATTAGCCATCATTTCAGGAACGTAATCTCCTTTTAATTCTTCAGGAAATTCAGTTCCGCAATGGGGAACACTTAAAATAAAAGGAACTTTCTTCGTTTTCGGTTCTATGATGATGAATGGCTCTGACATGGGATATTGTTTTGACAAAGGTAATAAATTGAGAGTGAGTAGAACTGAAAATTACAACTTCTTCCATTCTTTATCTGCCTTCTTTCTCATAGCATTCTCTCCATCTTTACTCCAAGTATCAAGTGTATTGTTAAAGAAAGCATTGTAGAATAAATACAATTCTCCATTATGTAATTGGAAGGTCTTTGGATTTATCTTCACTTTAGAACCGTTAAAAGCCATTGCATAAGCACACCAACCTCCATATTTCGGAAGGTATTTTTTAGGGGCAGTAAGAAAAAGTTGTAAGTTTTCA
>DQTF01000125.1 GCA_015662935.1 Crocinitomicaceae bacterium
ACAAGGACGAATACAACGAGTATTGCACAAAAGCTAGAGAATGGACAAAAGAGTGGGATTACCGCGTAAAGTATGTTGATCTAATGGATGAACTGAAGTTACCTTTACCACCATGGTCTTTGGTTAGAGAACTTAGAACAATGGATGAAATACTCAAATAGAATAGGTGATCTAGTATGTCAATTAGTTTCGAAAATATCATTATAAGGAAAGAGAAATACATTGAAAGTACAACGAGAGAAGGAATAGCTACTTCTAGTTCAAGTTTCTTCTTTCCAGAAGCAGTTGAAACTCTTCCAGAAGTACCTGTAACGTATCAAGATATTTACATTCAAGAATGGATTAACGAGCTTGACCAAATAAACATTCAAATTTCTCTTAGCTGTGAGTTTAACTTTATTTTAGACTGGTACTTAAATTGTAATCTTCACTTCGATATTAATGAGTTAGACTTTGGTATGCCAAACTTTACAACACCACTACCTGTAGCAAGGTATGGTGAAACATGTTATGATGAAAGTGTTTATGATGGACTGTATATGTGGTCATCGATACCTAAAGCAAGGTATGGTGAAACACGTTATGGTGAAAGCGTCTATGATCCGCCTGAAGTAACTTTTAAAGCTTTACAGAGGTTTTTACATGAACTTAAGTTCATTTACCTAGCTTATAAACCTAACTACAACATTAAGAGTAAAGCACTCAAGAAGCGTATCGAATGGCTAAAAGAATTTTTAATTAAGAAAGGAGTAAAACCTGAATACGTTGATGCAATGATTAGGACAGTTCATACTGTTGTAGGGAAAGTCATACACACAAGTTATGTGGGCTTCGCTACTGTAAACTTAAACAAGGTTTGCAAATCAGTTAAAGGCTTAAAGAAAAATGAAGGTTATTATAGAGTTTTAAGCACAGAGGACTTCAAATCTGAGCATGGTGTTAAAACAATCCTACCGTATGATAATGCTGTAGGAATGGTTAGGGTTGATTACTGTAGGGTTACACCTATGCCTGACATGATTCGTGATTCACACTTAAGACCTCTAGCACACAACTTTAAGAAGAGAGTTACAGAGTTTAAGGAAAGGTCTGGAATGGTGCCAATTAGGAAAGGGTTAGATGTAGAGGTTAGACCCGAAATAAAGGAAATTACGAAATACATAGAACCACCAACACACGTATTTTATCCTAGAGTTTTCCTGCTGAACCCTGAAAGAAACTACAGAATAAAATGGGAAGGCGGTAAGCATCAAGCACGGCTACAAAATTTGATTGAAGAAGTGAAGGACGTTCTCAATCGAGAAGGAGTAGCTGGTGTTTTAAGAGTGGCTTACATTTACTTTGCACATGAATATGCCTACATGCATTACACTAAGTCTAGTAGAAGATATAAGCAATGGAGACAAATGATGAATGAAGAAGACATAATCGAGAAGTATAAAAGAAAAGGTTTAGATGAAAAAATATTAAGAAAAATAATAGAAAAAATAAGAAGAATAAAAGTTGTGAACGACATTGAAAGCAGAGCTTAGCTCTGATTTTCTATCTTTTTCTTTATTTCGTTAATTTCTTCTCTTAGTAACCTTATTTCATTCGTAAGGTCTTCTAGTATTTCAGGCAATTTGGACGTTTTATTGTAGTGATCTAATAGGAGAGAGATTGTAGATGACATGCTACTTTTGGTTCTTATTGAGAACGATTTTAATTGTTGATAAACATCCTTGTGAACTGCAATTCCGATATACTCCTTCTCTACCACGTTTCATTTTTATACCGAATGGGGAATATAACCTTTTCGATACTATACATAAAAAATAAACTTTAAATTAAAACAAATGTTTTTATACGGTTTGCTTTTACTTTATAATATGGTTGAAGTTGAAAAGGTAAATAACGATAAGAATAGTGGAGAGGTTATTGCTGAAACAAGACAGGCTACTCTTAATCAAACGCAAACTCAAACACCAGTTCAAAGTCAAAGTGTCCAACTTACACCTACTATTCCAAATGAGTTAGCCGAAGTCCAAAGAGAGCTAATTGATATAAATAGTAAGCTGGTAATGGAAGTAGCTACTTGTGAATGTGATAGAAAAGAGCAATGTGATGTCTTCAAGATGGCAAGGCAGTTAGCGAAAGTTCTAAAGAAAATGAGCAATATAATAAGGGCATAATTGTCGTTAGTTTATTTAATTAATTTTATTTATTTTATTTTATGTGATAGTTATGTATAAAGGTTATAAAATAAAAAAGAATAAATATACTCTGGAAGTCGAAAGAGTTGAAGAGATAGCTGAAAATCTTTACAGTATCTATTACGTTGTCAAAGAAGGAAACAGAGAAATAACAACAGGCTTTGTTTTCGCAACAAAGGAAGACTACTCAAAAGTCCTCAATGATACGTTAAACGAAATAGTTAGGAGTTTAAGGAGAGTTGAAGAAATTATCAGGTCATCATTCGAAGAGTTTAGAGGTTGATGGTTATGCTTTCGGTTAAAAATGCTGATGTTATCCCTTTAGATGTATATTACGTTAAGGAGATTAAAGAAACTATTGAAGAAGATGGTAAGAAACTTACAGAGATTGAAAGAAAGACAATAATTAATCCTAATGATAAATACCTTAATCAAGATAATGTTATCGTCGAAAGAGTGAGGAAAATTAGAGTAAAGATAATGGAAGTAAATGAAGTAGGAGGTTTGGTGGCTCCAAAAATGTATTTGGTCGGTCTTAGGATTTGTGAAGGAGATTATGAGTCTCCTACTTTTCACTTACTAGTTAAAGATGATGAAGAGTTTAAGCAGAAGCTAATTAAAGAGATTGAATATTATTTGCGTACATCACATCTTTTCGAGGTGAAGATAGATGAAGCAAAATTATTCTGATTCAAGTTTACAAAAGGAGATTAAAGAAATAAAGGAGAGTTTGGAAAATGTAAAAATGCAGTTTGATGTTAGAGAAGAGTTAGCTAAAAGTATGCTAAATATTCCTATCTATGCCTTCGAAGTTAAGGTTACTCTTAAAGAGTTCTCCTTCTCCAAAATTGATCCGTTCTACATTAAGTATGGTGGTCTAACTGATCCCATTGGTCAGGTAGCTAGTGCTATAATGAATTTCGTAGATAGAGTGGTAAGTGGTGTTAAAATAGCTCTTGAATCTATAATTACGGGTGTTAAAAATGCTTTGTCTAGAGCTATTAGTGGAGTTAAAGGTATAGTTGATAGGATTTGGAGTAAAATTCAAGACGTAGCTAGTAAAGTAGGTGAAATTATTAGTAAAATAGGAGCAGGTTTTCAGTCTGTTATAAGTAGGATTTCAGGTGCTATAAGTAGGGGTATTAGCAATGTAATAAGAGGTATCTCAAATGTAGCATCTACTTTATCTCGTGCAATTTCATCAGGTATTAGAGGTCTTGCGAATACGTTTAGATCATTAAGCAGAAGTATAATGAACACTATTAGTAACCTTAGCAGAACTTTCCAAAATGCTATTAGAGGTGTAGTACAGACTATATCAGGATTAATTACTGGTATTAAAACTGCAATAAGTAATATAGCTCGTTCTATTCAAAATACAATAAGAGGTTTAGCCCAAAGTATTAGAGGAATAATGACTCAAATACAGCAATTTGGTAGGAGTATAATTCAAGGTGTTCAAAATGCTATTTCTGGTTTAGTCGAAAAAATTAGTGGAATAATAGGTCAAATTCAAAGTACAATAGGCGGGATGGTTCAAAGTATTCAAACTGCAATAAGTGGTGTAATAAAAGGAATTCAAGAGTTTACAGGAAACATTTCAAAAACTATAGGTGGTTTTATAGAAAAAGTTAGAGGATTTTTCGATAACATTAGTAAAACATTATCTAGTTCTATTTCTGGTTTCGTTAATCAAATTAAAAGCTTCTTTGTTAATATGCCTAAATATTTTGATCCTATCTTAAAGCCTATAAGAAACGTAATTGAGAAGATTAAGGAATTACCAGAAAGAATACACAAGTTCTTTACAGAAGATATTCCACGACTTTTCTCTGAAAAGATTATACCATGGGTTGATAGAAATGTGATAAAACCTATTAGAGAGAGAATAATCGATCCTATTGTTAATAATGTTAGTAAATTAATCGAAAAAGTCAAAGACATTCCAGAGAAGATGAAAGAAATTAGTAGTGCTTTTCAAGGATTTGTTAATCCGTTAGTTAGTATAGGTAACTTCTTCACGTCAATTAAAAAAGGATTTGAAAACTTCTTATCAGCAATTCCACAAGCGTTCTCTGATTTAGTTAAATTTATTAAAGGTTTACCAGAAAAACTCAAGGATCTTCCAGAGAAAATAAAGAAGTTCATTTTCTTACCACTTGAAGATAAGTTAAAGATTATAAGTGAAAAGATAAAAGAACTCGCTAAATTAATTTGGGATCACTTACCAGAGCCTATAAAAAATGCTATAACTAGCATAAATACTACACTAGAGAATTTAGCTAAGTGGATTTGGGATCATCTACCAGAACCAATCAAAAATGCTTTTGATACGATTTCTAACATTCTTAGCGATCTAAAAGACAAAATAAAAGACTTTATAACTAATTTACCAAAGAGCATTGATGATTTAGTAAAGAATATCGTTAAAACATTAAGTGAAATAGGTAAATGGATATGGGATCATTTACCAAAAGCACTTAAGGATGCATATGAGAAAATAGCTGATTTCTTTGCTTCCGCGAAAGATCATATTATCAACTTCTTTAAAGATTTACCCAAAAATATATCCGAATTCGTAAATAAGGTAAGAGATTTTATTACCAATTTACCGAAAACCTTCAATGAAAGAATAGTTAAACCAGTTAAAGAATTTATCGATGAAAAAATAGTCAAACCTCTTTCAGACTTCTTTAAGCCTATAAAAGATGTACTAAAAGATCCAGTTAAGGCAATAGCAAACTTTACGAAATCCGTTATCGAAACACTTAAAGAAGTGTTGTCTGGTATTTGGAATTTTGTCTGTGGTGTCGGTAACTTTGTTCTTAATGCTATAAATAATTTCATTGGAAGTATTATAGAAATAATCAAAGGTGGCATTGCTTGGCTTACAAAACAAGTAACTGGTTTCTTTGAAGGAATATTCAAAGGCATTAAGTCATTGTTAGGTGGAGATATACCCGATAAGTCTTTGTATGAAGAAAGCTACAAGAAATACCTTGAAGGTACAGGTATTAGCATAGATATATTTACACGTTACATCGTCGAAAGCATAAGCTACTTCATCAAAATTGGTGGTGAAGGTGTAAGATCGTATGTTTCCGATATGATCCTAAAAGTTAGAGAGAGAAAAACTAAAGGTGAGTTTATTGAAGCGTTTAACCTCATCGGTTTAGTTGGTACATTAATGTTTGGTGCTCAAGCGATACCCAGATTTGTGTCAATGGGTCTCCATGCTATTGCATCCTTCTTAGATAAATATAGATTAAACGTTAAGATTAACTTACCAATTGGTGGTGAGTTTGCCCCACGTTTTGACTTAGCAAAAACAATTAGACATATTGCTTCAGAAATAAAAGAGCATGGAGATAAGATTTGTAGAGACATCGTATATGGTTTTGCCATTTGGATAACAGAACCCGTAAGGTACTTGTCTAACCTCTTATTTAGAAACTTCCTTGTGCTAGAAATTCCGACATTAGAAACTCTAAGAGATTTAACAAGAAGACACATGGGATTGATAGGTGGTGTTGAACAATGGGATAAAGTTAGAGAATTATTTAGAAGATATACTCTTGTAAAGGAAATACTTAAAGAATATGGTTATCCAGAATCTTTAGCATCATACTTCTTCAATGAAGTGCCTGATGAAACTGCTAACAGGTTTGGAGAAGGTGGTAATTTCATAAAGATTAGAGACAAAATGAGATGGTTCTTAGCAATGAGAGGTTTCAACGATGAAGTAATTTTATGGCTAACAGCATTCGATAACGAAATGCCATCAGTTAAAATAACTGATAGATTTGGAAACACAAGGTCATTACCTACATCATTACTGTTTGAACTTCCTACACCATCCGAAATCTGTAGAATGATGATTAGAGATGTTTTCACAGTACCTAACGATGAAAAGACAACTCTAACCAACTTCATTAAGTTCTTAGCAATGAAAGGTTATAATCCAGATACTGCTAAGCTCTACTACTTACTGCACTACAAGTATCCATCGATGGATAAGCTATACGAGTTCTCATGCAGATTAGTGGCTAGGCAGACGTGGATTGCAACAGCACCTAAGAAAGAGTTAGGAGATATTGGTGCTGAAGGTAAATCACCAGTAGGACTGCAGGAGACATATGGTCTGAATGTAGAACTGCTTAAGAGAGCTGATCCCAAAATTACGGTTGATGTTACAAGTAAGCTAAATGCTATTATCGAAAATGTTCTAAAACACTATGCTAAGTGGCATGACTATGCTCCATTCTCATGGATACAAGGTTGGACAGCCGATAACCTAATCTACTTAGACTTAATGGCAGATATACCGCAAAGAATTGACGCTAGATGGATGTACAAGTGGACGGTGCCAATTCCAGAAGAAATCAAGAAATTGACAGGTCAAGATTACTTCGATGAAAGGGCTCTATTCCTGATTGTTGTGTCAAGAGGTATGCATCCAAAATGGATTGAACCAGTTACGATTGCAGAGTGCATGAACGCTTTAGCTGAAGAGAGGACGTTAGCAAGGACTGGTGCTATCAATTTATTCAAAGAAGGTTTCATGACCTATGATGCTTTCAAGAATACACTTTCACACCTGTGTGATATTACGATATTCGGTAAAAAGATACCCGTTAGGTTCTTACCATCTGAAACAGAACTATTAGGTGTTAGAGCTAAGTTTGATAGGGCTTTAGACATTTTGAGAGACTTTACGAAAGATATTCTAAGATCAACGTATGAGTTCATAATCAGTTATGATGACGCCATCAATAAGCTTAAGAATTTAGTTTCAGAAGTGGCTAAGAAATTAGGACTAAAGAATGTAGGCTTAGACAAAGAATACTTTGAGCTCTACAGACCAGTAGCAGAAACTGAAATTGAAATTAGACAAATTGAAAGAATAAGATATTGGTACAGATACATGCTTTACAGGATCCTCTACAGGTTTAATGAAGGTTACATTAGTGAAAAAGAATTCAATGAAACCATTAATTCTATTGTTGAAAATGCAAAGCTAACAGAGAAGGAGAGAAAAGTATTCGAGGAGATAGCCAAATTAATGTATGATGGGTTTAAGAAGAAGACTTTAGCAGACGCTGTATTGAACAAACTAAAGAGAGGCGTGATAACACCAGATGAGGCTAAAGAAGAGCTAATGAATTTAGGCTTACCAGAAGACATTGCCGAGGCTCTAATCGAAAAATACAGCAAAATCTACACATTATCGATTTCAACATTGCTAAGCTATGCTGAATATGTAGATATACCTGAAGACTTTGTTAGAAGGAAACTTGAACTAATGGGTATGCCTGAAGACGAGATAGACATAGTGCTACAAGTCTTCAAGATAAGACCGTTAAGAGATGAAAGGGCTAAGGTTATCAGATCAACGATTGAC
>DQTF01000075.1 GCA_015662935.1 Crocinitomicaceae bacterium
CTCAATGACCTGAAACACCAACTCCGTAGATATCTGAAAAATTTTCTGTTTTGTCGAAAAGTTTAAATGTTTAAAGTGCTGCAGAATTTCTGATTGAATCATCGAAAGATCTACGTTCTCACCTAATACTTCTAAATAACGAACAAAAATTGGCGTGTAAAGCGTTTTAATTCCTAAGCGAACAGAATATGGAAGAGCAATTCCAGAAGAATAGTCTTCATCTATGAGAATGCACCAATTCTCTGCTACGGCATCAAGGTACCAAACATAAGAAAAGAAGCTTGCCTCTTTTGTAGAAGCAACTAACTGGTTCCATTGAGCAATATCGATATCATTTCTTTCAACTACTCTCAATTTCTATCAAATGTTTTGAAGTGATGGACTAAGTGATATTTATCAATAAATTGTTTTGTTTTAATCAGAGAATAAACAGAGCAAGATTTAGGATGCCCAATCGTAACAAACTCTTCATGCTCCAAATTAATTGCTTTCTGTAAAGAAGCCTCTAACTTTTTTGCAAAGTAACCATCTGTTGAAACGTGGTAATCAGAAAATGAGGTCAATGCACTCCATTTCCTGCCTCCTTGACTGATGAAATTACCTTTCCCAAGCATTTTATGTCGTTTAGGAAAAATTCTCCCTAAACCATACAACCACCAATAAAAAGATGGAAAATAACGATAGGATGCAATTGAATATTCTGTAAAAGAACCATTCTCCACCTCTTCGCAAACATCATTCTCAAATTGGTATTTTGATTTTTTGGGCGCTTTTAAAAAATTAACATCGTAATCTTTTGTTTGCAAATACCCACCAGGAAAAACAGTCGAATCTATGGTGATTCCTAATTCTAAAAAAACATTTTTCAATAAAGAAAATGGTTGAATGCACCAACCTCCAGCTCTAAATACGAAGGTTTCTTTGCCAATCAATTCATCTAAGTATGTTTTGTATTTCCTAACGATAGCAACTAGTTCATCTTGTGGGAAATCTGAAAGCTTGTAACTCTCATTGATATTCATTGACCAGACCTTATCCCAAGTTGCTTTCTCCCAATGCGGATGAATGTGCAATTGAACATCATGTCCCAAAGCAACCATCTCATTGACTTGATTTTTCACAAGATTTAAATCATTGTTTAATTCAGGATATTTTTCTGCGGCAATTAAAAAACCAACATCCACAAAAAAAGTATAATGAACGTCTTTTTGCTTGGCAAAAGAAAATAACTGCGCAGTTGGATTTATTAAGCAATCCTGCACTGTTCCCGTATTTTCACCAAAGAACAATTCGTAATCAAATGTTAGATAGATATTCACTAAGCAAAGATAATTTTTATTTGGAGAATGATGCTATCACTTAGTTATTTGAAAAATGGTAGATTTGAAGATAATATTCACACACACCAATCGAATGAAAGAAGTAGAATACAAATACCTCGTTGACAAAGAACTCTGGGCAAAGGTTGATAAATCAGAACCTCAATTAATTGTGCAAGGTTTTTTGCATTCTTCTGTTGAGAAAACAGTAAGGGTAAGAATCAAAGGAGAGAAAGCTTTTTTAACCATTAAAGGAAAAACCATTGGTATTACTCGTTCAGAATTTGAGTATGAAGTCCCGGTGAGTGATGCTGAAAAAATGTTTGAAGAATTTATTAATCAAAAAATCCGCAAGAAACGTTACGAAGTAAAAGTTGGGAAACATACATGGGAAGTTGACGAATTCGAAGGACAACTACAAGATTTAGTGATGGCGGAACTGGAGGTAGAATCAGAAGACGAACAGTTTAATTTACCTAATTGGGTGACGGTTAACGTTTCAGAAGATGAGCGGTATTACAATGCGGTGTTGATAGAAAAAGGTATTCCATCATAGGTCAACATTTTTAGTCCCACTTCACTTTACCCCATTTTCGTTGTTGCAGAACATAGTTCCATTCTCCATTATAACCTATCTTTTTAAAATAATGTTCCCATTTTTTCAATTGAAGTGATTCTTTTGCTTCGATAAAAATCAACGAAGTATCGCCAACAAATAAGAGGAAAGGTTCTTTTTGCAGGTTCTTTTCTTCTCCAATAAAAAGAGATTTCCTTTCCGTTCCAAAATTATCAATCCAATTAAAAAAGGCATTCACTGTTTTTGAAGAATCAGTATACTTCCAATTGAAATACTTAATCGTATCGGATTCATTTTCAAGAAGGTATTTATCAGAATACTCTGGCCCAAATCTATCTGGGAATAAACTTTTCTTCACAACAGAAAGCGAATTTACATCAATTCCATTCTCCGAAAAAGACTGGAGAATCAGTTGTGTTGAATCGATGATAGCATCATCAACTCCTACAATTTCATCAACTTCTTTGTATCGATCTGATTCAGCAATGATGTCATTCAAGTCAATTACTTCTTCTTTTGCTTTGTTACAAGCAACAAGTGAAGACACAACAATAATTACTATAAAAACTATTCTAATCACAATTCAATTTTCTTCAAGATACTAATTGTTTGGTCAATACCCGAAGAACTGATATCAAGATGAGTAACGAAACGTAACATATCAGGACCAAAAGCAACAATTTTTACTCCTTGCTCATTGAGTTTTCCAATGATAACATCTCTATCTGCGGCATTTTTCAAATTCACAACGACTATGTTTGTTTCAACATCTAGTACGCTATCCACCCATGGCAATTCATTCAACGTAGCTTCTAATGCTTTTGCATGTTTGTGATCTTCTGCCAATCTATCGACATTGTTCTTTAATGCAAACAAACCTCCCGCAGCAATAATTCCTGCTTGACGCATTCCTCCACCAAAAACTTTCCGAACCCTTCGAGCATCTTTGATGAACGCTTTCTTTCCGATTAGTAAAGAACCAACTGGAGCACCTAAGCCTTTCGAAAGACAAAGAGATATAGAATCAAATTGAGAAGCGTATTCTTTCAAATCAATTTTATTTTCAATCATTGCATTCATCAAACGAGCACCATCCAAATGAATAGGCATCTTGTTCTCTCTGCAAAAACTACTGATCTTTTTTATTTCTTCAAAATCATAAATAGCTCCTCCTCCACGATTAGATGTATCCTCTAAGCTAACTAGTTGAGTAACGGGCAAATGAATATCATCCGGATTGATCCATTTTGACACATCTTCTACGTTCAATCTACCTCTGTTTCCTCGCAACAATCGAACAGATGCACCTGTGTTTTTAGCAATTCCCCCTCCCTCATACTTGTAGATGTGTGATTCTTCGTGCGTAATCACCTCTCCCCCTGGTTTTGCATGAATGTTAATCGCAATTTGATTTGTCTGCGTTCCAGATGAGCAATAAATCGCATCTTCCATCCCAAACAATTGAGCAGCATAGTCTTGTAATTCATTAATAGACGGGTCTTCATTGAAAACATCATCTCCAACAGGTGCTGCGAACATGGCATCCTTCATTTCTTTAGATGGTTTTGTTACGGTATCACTTCTAAAATCAATCATCAATTAAATATTTAACCTAAAATTAATGTTTGAATTGAACATTGACTCGAATTAATTCATTTTTTTTGTAGAATGGATAAAAAAAAACTCAAAGAAGTAGCCAGTGTTTTTTTTAAAATGGGATTGATTGCTTTTGGTGGCCCAGCTGCACATATCGCAATGATGGAACAAGAAATTGTTGAGAAACGCAAATGGATTACACCTGAGCACTTTCTTGATTTAATTGGAGCAACGAATCTTATTCCCGGCCCAAATTCTACCGAAATGACCATGCATTGTGGACATGAACGAGCTGGATTTGCAGGTTTATTTGTTGCGGGAATGGCGTTTATCTTTCCTGCGGTAGTTATAACTGGTTTTCTTGCCTACCTCTACGTTCATTTCGGAAAACTTCCAGAAGTGGAGAATTTTATTTATGGAATTAAGCCAGCTGTTATCGCTATCATCGCCGCTGCTATTTTAAAACTTGGCAAGAAAGCTTTGAAATCTGTCGAATTAGGAATTCTTGGTGCGTTGACTATCCTTGTCGGATTTTTAGGAGTCAACGAGGTTAACGCTCTTCTTGGCGCAGGAATAATCGGAGCGCTCTATTTCTACTTCAAAAATAAAGTGATGGATGCTAGACCTGATAAAAAAGCATTCCTTCCGTTTCTTATTTTACAAACAACCATTGCTGGAGTCACTAAAATGAGTGCTTTCAAAGTCTTCTGGATATTTTTAAAAGTTGGTTCTATTCTCTATGGATCTGGCTATGTTCTCTTTGCATTTTTAGATGGAGAATTAGTTGGAACAGGATTACTTACCCGAACAGAATTAATGGATGCTATTGCCGTTGGGCAGTTCACTCCAGGACCTGTTTTGTCGACAGCAACATTTATCGGCTATCAATTGTTTGGATTTTGGGGAGCAATTGCAGCAACGATTGGAATTTTCTTACCATCCTTCATTTTTGTACTTATTCTCAATCCACTAATTCCAAAGATGAGAAAGTCTAAATTTCTCTCTGCCTTTTTGGATGCGGTAAACATTGCTGCAGTTGCTATCATGCTTAAAGTCTTGATAGAAATGGGATTTGAAGCAGTCATTGATTGGAGAACAGCTTTGATTTTAGCTATCAGTTTTGCTTTCACCTTTGGTTGGAAGAAGTCGAACGCAATGATTACTGTCCTACTAGGAAGTATTCTCGGGTGGGGATTGAGTTTTATTTAGTTTGCTCCAAAATCCAGTCTTTCATTATTTCTAAAACTTCTGGGGAGAAAGTTTGTTCAATCATCCCGTATTCTTGTGGTAATCCTGTTTTACATTCTTGAAAAAGATGATTCAATCCTTCTATTTTTTGGATAGAAACATTTTGGTTACCTCCTTCTTTTAATGATTCTTCAATGATTTTCAGATTCTCATCTGCCGGAACCTGCACATCTTTGTCTCCATTTAAGGCAAGAACAGCACAATCGGTTATTCTCAAAGCAGTTGCTGGATTAAACCGAATAAAATCAAACAACCAAGGATAACTTAGTTGATGAGCAATAGCACCAATCATTTCCGAAGAAAGTTGATTCCCCATCGTTTCTTTAAAATGCTTTTTCAACTTCTTTTCCACCTTTGGAGAGTACTCTTTTGAAGCAAGAATAATTTCATAAGCACCCCCAATATCTTTCTGTCCATTTTCAACAACTACCGCACTCACTCCCATTTTTTCTTCAATCAACTTCTTTTGCAACAACATCAGTTGGTCTCCACGCATTCCTGTTCCTGCTAAGAGAATAATGAAATTCAACTCTTTATCTTCACTTGCAATAATTGGAGCAATGACTCCCCCTAAACTATGTCCTGCTACGCCTATCTTATTCACATTTACTTCTTTCCTAGTTCTTAAATAAGCCAAAGCAGCTTTATTATCTTCAACAAAATCATTCAGCGAAGCCAATGAGTAATCACCTTCAGACTTCCCAATTCCTCTGTCATCAACTCGAAGTACTGCAATTCCATTCTTCGTCAAATAATCTGCAATGACTAAAAATGGCTTGTGCATTAACAATTCAGAATTTCTATCCTGTGCACCACTTCCACTAATTAGAACAGCAGCTGGAAAGTTCTCTCCTTCTGAAGGATAAGTAAAAGTTCCAGCAAGCTTAATTCCATCATTGTTATTGGTAAACTCCACTTCTTCAGATTGGTAAGAGAATGGAGCTTTTGGTTCTTGCGGACGGTTTTGAGCTCTACTTAAAAATACGCTCGAGAAAAGAAAAGCAATTAATAGAATTCGAGATGTAAAAATTGGTGTTTGATTTTTCATGATTGAATATAGTTAAAATAATTCGCTTTTCATTCTTTTGAATTCTTTACTAACTGTTGCTTTAATTTGCACCACTTCGTGAGAAACAGGATGATTAACTAATAATTCTTTTGCATGTAACAACATGGTATTCATCTGAAAACGTTCTAAGAAAATTTTATTCTGCTTATTGCAACCATGAGGTCTATCTCCAATTATAGGATGTCGGAGATGTGCTAAATGTTTTCGTATCTGATGAAAACGACCTGTTTCTGGACTAATTTCTATCAAAGAATATCTAGAAGTAGCAAACTTGCCTGAAGGAAAATTACACTCCGTTGTTTGCAAGGTTTTGAAATGAGTAATTGCTTCTTGCGTTTTCCCTTCTTCGTTCGTGAGAGGATAATCAATCGTAACTTTACTCTCCGTATGCCCTCTAACAATAGCGAGGTATTTTTTCTCAACCTCTTTGTTCATGAATTGTTTTTGAAGTACCGTATTTATTTCTGGAGAAAGAGCAAACAATAAAACACCACTCGTTTTTCTATCTAGTCGATGTACAGGATATACTTTTTGCTCAATTTGATCTCGAAGCAACTGCATTGCAAACTCATCTACATCTCTGGCAATCTTGGTTCGATGCACCAATAAGCCATGCGGTTTATTAATGGCAATTAAATGTTCATCTTGAAAAAGAATTTCTAACATTTACTTTTTTCTAACAATCATCAAACCATCGCGAATAGGAAGTAATACTTCTTGAACGCGTTCATCGTTATGAATCAATTGATTCAACTCGATAAGTACAGCCGTATCTTTATCGTCCTTTGCTACTTCTTCAATGACCTTTCCTGACCAAAGTACATTATCAACAATGATGTATCCACCTTTTGCCACTTTATCAAAAACAAGGTGGTAATAATTGACGTAATTCGATTTATCTGCATCAATGAATACTAGATCAAATTCTTCCTTCATTGTAGGAATGATTTCCATTGCATTGCCAATAATGCATTTAATCTGCTCATTGTATCCCGCTTTCTCAATGTACTCATTCACGAGGTCTTCCAGTTCTTCATTTTTATCAATGGTTGTTATTTTTCCATTCTCTGCTAAACCTTCCGCAAAACATAATGCAGAATAACCTGTATAAGTTCCTATTTCTAGAACATTCTTAGGCTGAATCATGTGAGAAAGCATACTTAATACGCGCCCCTGAAAATGTCCACTCAACATTCTAGGTCGCAAAATATTGATGTGCGTTTCACGATTGAGTTGGTAGAGAACATCTGGTTCATTCTCTGTATGTGCACATACGTAATCGTCTAATTTTTGAGATATAAATTCCATTGATTGAAAGTTTAAGCAAAGATGCAGAATATTACGCATAAAAAAAATCGCTCCGAACAATCGAAGCGATTTTAAAATTTAATTGCTAATGATTTACTTTACAACCACACGTTTAACTGATAAATCAGAACCTGTTCTAACCTTAATCATGTAAACTCCACTTGGAAGATTTGACACATCAAATTTAGCTTCAGTTGCGTTACTGTTAAGCGATTCAATTTTCTTTCCTTCTGCAGAGAACAAGGTAATTATTCGTTCGGTAGAATTCGCAAATTCAATCGCTATTTCATCCGTTGCTGGATTAGGAAAAATACTGAATTTAACATCCTTGTTCTCAACTAAACCAACTCCGCCTCCACCAGCAACACCAGTTCCAGCAATCGTATTTTGATACCTTAATACCGTTTGTGTTCCTCCACCTGCATCATCAGTTGTCGTTCCATAAATAACAATTGGATCTTGTGTTTCTTCATCAAAATAAACGTAGAAGTCATCTGCAATATTAATTGTCAATGCAGGAGCTCCTGAAAACCACAATACAATTTGAAAATTCTCTAAAATGTGAACACGAATTACTGAATCAAACACTTCAGGTTGCCCTCCAAAAACTAATGGTGGCAAACTTAATTCTCCATATGCATCAGGATTTGCAGAATAACTTCCGTTAGCAATAGTTACTGAATCTTCTCCAGTCCCAAAAAGTTCCATAGTTCCTGTATATAAGGGAACATTTTGCACAACACCTGGGGTTAAGGGAAAAGTATATCTTACCCATGAGTTATCATAATACAAAGAAGGGTTAGTTGGAGAAGAATACCCCCAACGACTAACAGTATTAGCTGTATTCTCAAAATATTCATAACC
The DNA here is from genome assembly GCA_015662935.1 of Crocinitomicaceae bacterium. GTDB lineage: Bacteria > Bacteroidota > Bacteroidia > Flavobacteriales_D > Crocinitomicaceae > UBA4466. Next base: position 7,982 of record DQTF01000075.1, read on the forward strand.
TGGAGTCGTTGAGTTACCATATGCCATTGTAGCCAGAGGATAATTTGCAGTTTCAGGTGTTGTTGCAGGATCAAGATACCAGAAGGTAACATTCCCTGTTGAGGTTAATCCAGTATAGTCCCAAATTTTATCATTTACAGGTCCTGTTCCATCAGGATCAAATCCAAAAGAATTAGCATCTGCATAAAAGATAGAATCATCAACAGCAGGCATTTGATTGGCAGCTGTAATGGTTGGTAACTGTGAGAAACTAACAGATGAGATTAGTAAACTCATTAGAGTAATCGTTTTTTTTCATAGTAATAGTTTTTATTTATCGTTTAAAG
>DQTF01000153.1 GCA_015662935.1 Crocinitomicaceae bacterium
TTTCTCAAAGAAAGTGTTAAACATTTCTCCGGGTGTTCTGATGGTACCATAATCTGTGAAAACAGCGGCTTGAATTGCAAAATAATCATTGCGGTAAACGGTGTGTCGATATTCCATATTCACTATCCATTCTGCCGTTCCTCTTTCAACGCGATTTCCGACTCCTCTGACGTTGGTTAAACCATCCAGTACAAACGGAGAAAACGGACTTTGGTTATTGGTTGCAATTCCAAAATTGGAGTTTAACGCAAGGTTGCCATTGTATCCTACCATTTTGTACCACGAAATTTTAGAAGTTAACTTCAAAAAACTTGCTTCTGGGTGATTTTTGGTGCCAATGTATTCTCCATAAATTTTTGCATTGATTCCCTCTAGCATTTCATAGATGTATTCAATTTTATTGAACTCTAAACTTGTTCTTCCCAATGTTTTGTAAAGTGTGAATTGTTTTGCTCCAAAATCAAAAGCATCATCCAATTGTTCCAAAGTTTCAACCATATATTGCCCTCCAACTCCAACAGAAGTGTAATTGTTTAACCAAAAAAAGATGCCTGCAGAGCCTGAGTAATTATCAAAATTAAAAGAGCTAACTGTATCATTGTAGTACAAGGGCTCGACGGAAGAATATTTAGAAAGAGAAGCATCGTGTCCTGTCAGTTTATTTCGATGACGTTTTTGAGAATGAAAAACAGCGATAGAATGACGGTCGTAATATTGATAGATTACGCCTAAATTTTGAGCTCTCCCTAAAAAATTGATTTGATTCATACCTGCTGTGAGTTTCAATTGTCCTTTAAATCCAGTAACTCCGAATATTGGATAAAAGTAATTCGCCTCTTTGATGTGAAAAGTTATTTGAACAAGAGAATCGCTACCAATAGAGTCGCTTGATTCTACATGAAAAAACAAGTTTAAGTTACGCAACAAAAAAACATCTTCACCAATTACGGTAGAATCGTAGGGAGCATTGACTTTTGTAGCAATCAATGATCGAAGATAGCTTTCTTTGGTTTTTGTCAATCCATCAAATTCAACACTACTGATTGTTTGCGCAAATGAATTTTGCAAAGTGAGAATGAACAATATGAATAGAAAAGACTTCAATGCTTTATTTTGTTAAGAATTTGATTCCGAGGTTAAATGTACTACCCAAACCTGCGTTCTTTGATCTCCAAAAATTAGTGTACAACAATTCTAAATTTAAATTAGACAAAAGTTGGTATTTAAATCCAACTCCCGAAGCAGTATAATTGGATGGAATTACCCAATCAGTTGCGGGAGAATTTTGATCAATGTCATTGGTAAAACGCGGAACATGTTGCGTCATTGCATAAACTGTAATTTTCTTAGTAGGGAAGTAACTCAGAAAAACATTCATGGGTATGTCTAGCATTCCAATTTGGTCTTTATTAATTCTAAATCGATACAAGAAATCCAATTCTGTGAACAGCTGAAATTTACCGAAATTCTTTGTGTAATACAGTTGATTCCACCAAGTGATTCTGTTCCAATCTGCCCAGAATAAATTTTGCTGCGAAGGACCGTTAAAACCTTCTGGATGTTTCACTGTTGGTCCAGATATTGTACTTTGTAGCGTGAAATGACTTACATCTTTAAACGGTTGTATTTTTACTCTAAATCCAACAGAGGTAATTCCAAATCGAGTAGAATCATTATTGGTGTATGCAAAAGCTGTTCTTAAACCATTTACTGTTGAGTCAGTAGATTTACCAGAGTTCCTTAATGAGATATCAAGTCCCAAATTGATTCTTTTATTTTTACTAACACCCAATGTTACTTGAAACAAATGCGTCATAAATGTGGTACGGTACCCTGAATAATCTACGCCCAACCAGTTTTGCTTGGTTTCTGTGTACATTGTATTGAACAAGGTTAAATCCAACTTACCTTTTCCGAGCAAACTACCTGCTGTGTAAAGTTGCAAATTTTGTTGTTCTGGTTCTGAAGAACTAAATGTACTTTGATTATTATGAATAGGATTACTTTGTGAATTAAGTTGCCAATTATACGGGTAGAATTTGACTTTAGCATCGCTAGCAAAATCAGTCACTCGATAGTTGTTAATGTATTCTATAACTTCTTGGTTGTTTTTCCCAAAATCGGATTTGTACCATTCAAAAATTTGGGAGAGATAAACAGTTTTCTCTTTTTTTTTGTCGTAAACAAAAGAAGCATCATTCAATGCTGCAACAGTTTGTTTATCCAATTGCATATGTAAATTTTCTGGCGTGTATGCGTAATTCGCAATAGGGGGACAACTGACCGCGCCGCAAACCAATACGAAATGTAATCTTGGGTCTTTGTATTTAGGTCGTAATATTCCATTCTCTATACTGTTCAATGAAACATTCTTTCCATTAAGAACTTGAGATTTATCGGTAAAGAATCCACCATCATCTGAAGGTGATTTAAACGGAATGCTTCTGGAAGTCTTATGAATAACGAATAAATTATACGCATTTATTAAATAGGCTTTCTTTTCGTTTTCTATTATTTCATGTTGAGCAATGTAATCGACTAATTTTTGTAATCTGTCGCTTTTTGCAGCATTTTTGTAGTCAACGCGTTGGTTTTGACAGGCTTCTTTAAAGAACATATCAGCTTCAGAAAAGAAGTTGAATGCGTTTTGAGAAGCTACAGAAAAAGAAAAAGAAAAAGTTAAAAAGGTAAATAAATAGAAAGTCGTTTTCATGCTGTTAAAGTATAGAAAGTTAATCGATTTGGTCGAAGTAAATGTGTAAACCTTACATTCTATTTACTGTACGGGAAAGAATAGTGAGAAAGTAGTGCCTTCATTAATTCTACTAGTCACTTTTATAGGAACATTGTGCTCAGCAAGAATCATTTTAACATAGAAAAGTCCTAACCCGAATCCTTTGACATCGTGGAGATTTCCAGTTGGAACACGGTAAAATTTATCGAAGATGGAGCGTATGTTTTCTTTCTTGATTCCAATTCCATTATCTTGAATAAAAGCTTGCACTCCTTTATTGGTTGAATTTGTTGTAATCGTGATTTCGGGATTCTTTTTGCAATACTTTGTTGCGTTGTCAATTAAGTTATAAAAAACATTGGTGATGTGAACTGGATCTGCAAAAACAACACAATTTTCATTGCTTAAGTTGAGTTCAATCGTCACTTTTTTATCTGAAGAATTTAATTCATAATTGTCTTTTATTTCTTCAAACAATTCGTGTAAATCAAAAGCCTCTTTCCTAAGATTGATTGCTTCTTTATCTAGTTTTGCAACATTTAAAACTCGTTCTACTTGGTTTTCTAATCGCTTGTTCTCTTTAAAGATAAGACTTGCATATTTTTTAATTTTATCAGTCTCTGTTTTTGCATCTGCACGGAGAATCATTTCTGAAGAAAGGCCAATGGTAGAAATGGGTGTTTTCAATTCATGTGTCATATTGTTAATGAAGTCTGTTTTTACTTCTGACAATCTTTTTTGCTTAAGAATAACTATGACGGCAAAACCAAAGAATAATAAAACGAGAATGACAATGAGTGATAGGTACACATAGGGAGAATAAGATTCTGCCACAATAGAATTGTGAGTATCTTTTTTGATTTCAGGGAAGAAAACAGTAAAATAATGTCCGTCTTTCTTCCATTTTAATTGTTCAGAAGTTCGATCATTAATTGTGTCAGACACATGAAATTCTTGATTCTCTGCTGAATATTCCATTAGTTTCCCAAAAACAATGGAATCATTAAAGCAATCGTAAATCCCGTATTGAAAATCTTGGTTCACATGTTGTGAATACAATTCTCTTTTTAGCAAATTCTCCAAATAAAAGGGATGCAATTCTTCTTGGATGTCTACTGAGTAATAAAAAGGTTCTACTTGTTTTATGGCTCCATACAAATCAGAACTATCACTTTTAAATTCTGCGATATCTTCTAAAATATGCACTAAAGCGATGTTTATTTTTTCTTCAAGATGAACAACGTTCAAGCTGTCTTCTCTTTCTTGTATAGCAATAGATGTTTCATGTAAAGAAGTCGTTGACCCAATCCAATATATCTGAACTAATAAAATGCCAAGCACTGCTAGAATACCAAGACCAATTACACCATTAATGGTTTTTCTGTTCATTCTGTAAAGATAATAAAATGAAAAAGGTGACTACAAATAGCAGAGTCACCTTTCATTTTTATTGTATTTAATCTAGAAACCAGTTACTCCATTCACAGTTGTGTATTTCAATACGTTCTTTTTCTCAGGATGAATTCTTGCAAAAGCAGATTGCACCGCTAATGTTCCTTCATGAAAACCACAAAGAATCAACTTCAATTTATTTTCATACGTATTGATATCTCCAATGGCATAAATCCCAGGTATGTTTGTAGAATAGTCCGTTGTGTCTACTTTGATAGCGTTCTTCTCTATTTCTAAGTTCCAATCACCAATCGGCCCAAGACTTGGTTTTAACCCAAAAAGAGGGATAAAATGATCCGTTTCTTTTGTAAACTCTCCATCTCTTTTGTGCTTGATAGTTAAGCTTTCTAGTTTGTCAGAACCATTAATTCCTTTCACTTCAGCTTCTGTCACTAAATTGATTTTTCCTGTTTCAGAAAGGTCAATTACTTTTTGCACAGAATCTAAATGCCCTCTAAATGAAGCTCCTCTATGAACTAAGGTTACTTCACTAGCAATGTTTTTCTCGGTTAAGAAAATAGCCCAGTCTAATGCCGAATCACCACCACCTGCAATTACACAACGTTTGTTGCGATACATTTCAGGGTCTTTAATGATGTATTCTACTCCTTTATCCTCATAGAATTCAAGATTCTCAATCGGTGGTTTACGGGGCTCGAAAACACCTAGTCCACCTGCAATCATAACAATCGGTGCCTCGTGTTTAGTCCCTTTTACAGTCGTAACAATAAATGTATCTTCATCAGTTTTATCGATTTTAACGGCAGCTTCTCCTAAGGTGAAACCAGCTTTAAAAGGTTCAATTTGAACCATTAAGTTATCGATTAATTCTCCAGCTAAAACAGATGGAAAACCAGGTATATCATATATCGGTTTCTTCGGATATATTTCAGAGCATTGCCCTCCAGGTTGTGGTAGAGAATCAATTAAATGACATTTCAATTTAAGTAAACCTGCTTCGAATACGGTAAATAATCCAACGGGACCTGCACCTATGATAATTATATCTGTTTTAATCATTGTTCTTCTTTTACAATTTGCAAAACTAATGAAAATGAATCATCTAATAGGTGATAAAAGTTACTTTTAAGAAGGAAGTCTATAAGATGTTATTTTTTCATTCAAAAACCACGGATGCACGAATATTTATATGGCTTTTCTAGTTGTTGTTAATGATTACTTTAATATTACTATTTGGCCGATTTTCAGAGAACCTCATCCCGTATTTTTTGAAAAGATTTCGCACGTTTTCCTCATTCAATACTCCTTCTACATAGATACCGTTTCTTATTAATGTTCTAACCACTTCTTTTCTAGAACTAGACATAATTTCACATCTTAAATCGAGCGTCGGAAAATACAATTCAACCCAACGTACCTTTCCTTCTGGATTAGCACTTGTGATAAGATTTTTGTCAGAATAACTTAACCATGAAGCAAAAATTTCTTCTTCTGTAGCATTTAGTCCTCGAATAGATGATTCAATGCTGCTTACTTTTTCCCATTTAAGGTATGGAACGCCATCTACTTTCGCAAAATTGTCTTTGATTTTTACTTTTTGAGCAATGCTAATGTTAAAAATCATCATTGCGATGGTGAAAATGGTCAACTTTAATTTCATGTTATTGTTTTATGATTTGTTTGGTGCAATTACCAAAAGGTGTGCCACAAATAGTATGTTGATGTGAAGAATAGAAAACCACGGATACACGGATTTTCATGACATCTATGCATACGTGGTTTAAAATATGAGCAAAGTTTACTTTTATTTAAGTAGATAATAAATCTCGGTCAACACTTCTTCTTGTGCAACTTCTGAAGGGTCATTTGCATAGATTTCTATCACAACTGTGTGTTCAAGATTTTTTCCTGCTAAATATTCCCCAATTGCTTTATGACTAGAACCAACACTAGTATATGGACCATAATGCTTAACCATAACAGCCTTACTGTTTTCAATTTCGATAAACTCTAAACCATCTTCAACATCAACTTTCATTGAAACTGGAAATGCAGGAACAACTTCTGCAACATTATTTTCCATATCCCAAACGTAAGTCAAAGCTACTGGGGCATCTGTCATTTCAATTTGATTCTTTCCTAAAAAAGCACCTATTTTACCGAAATTAGTTTCGTAGAATTGAGCTGTCATTGCTTCTTCAGTTGTTGTGTTGTTTCGTACACCAACATACATTCCGCCAGGGAAATCAGTTTCAATAATCTCAACAGAAGAACTTGCATTATTAGCTAAAACAACAGAAAGCGAATCAATTTTCTCTAGACCTCTTTCAAAATCAGGTCCCATCATTTCGTCTAAATCCATAAACAACATCATTCCTCTTTGCATGAATGGAATATCACCTTCGTCAATCCAAGTTACAGTTGTCTGACCATCTGTTTCATTGAAATCAAAATGACCTTTAGAACTCATTTCCCAAGGAGCAGTGAATGCTAAATCATAAGCAAACTTCTCATTGGCAATACTTTCGCTAACCGTCATTGAGCCTTCACCTGTTGTTTCAGGATCTCCAGACCAAGCATAACGAGTTCCTACTTTACCATCTTCTCCTGCTAAAGTATAAGTTGCTGATGGATCTTTTTCCTTCCAAGGAGACCAGGAGTCCCAATTATTAAATTTTGCAACTTGATCAAAAACGACGGAAACAGGTGCTTCTATTATTTTAGAACGTTCTACTTTGTAATTACTCGGACCAAAAAGGTTCAAAATGAAAAACAATGCAACGAGCACTCCTAGCGTAATTAATAATCCTTTTAAAATTTTCATAAGATTTGTTTTAGTTAATTGCACTAACGAAAATAAAGATTTGATTTAGATTGAGCAAAAATAAATGATGAACGGTTAAAACTCCTTTATTTCAACTCCAACATTCTCACAAACTCCCACATAACAATCCCTGCACAAACCGAAACATTTAAGCTATGCTTGGTTCCAAATTGTGGAATCTCAATGATGTAATCAGACGCATCAATGACATCTTGATCAACACCGTTGACTTCGTTTCCAAAAACAAGCGCGTATTTTTGCTTGGGTAATTGCCCGACATCTTGCAATAACGTCGTCTTTTCTGTTTGTTCTATCGAACAAATTTTAACATTCTCGTTCTTTAATTCATTGACCAAATCGATCGTTGATTCTCGATGCTCCCAAATCATAGATTCAGTTGCTCCAATCGCTGTTTTTTGAATTTCTCGGTGCGGAGGAGTTGCTGTTATCCCACATAAATAAATCTTTTCAACATTGAAAGAATCGCATGTTCTGAAGAATGCACCCACATTGGTTAAGCTTCTGATATCGTTTAGAATAACAATGATTGGGAACTTCTCTTGTTCTTTGAATTCTTCGTTGGAAACTCTATCAAGCTCCCATAGTTTTAGTTTTTTATTCATATTGTGGATAACAACAGCTGTTTATATTTTGCAAAATTGCGAATCGCCGTTACATTTACACTGCAAAAATTAAAAAATCAAACGACTTGACGAAAATAAAAGCAGAAAAAGGTAAAAAAGAGACGCCATTGATGAAACAATACAATGCTATTAAAGCTCGGCATCCCCAAGCTTTGCTTCTTTTTCGGGTGGGAGATTTTTATGAAACATTTGGAGAAGATGCAATTGTTACTTCTAAAATTTTAGGAATTGTTCTCACAAAAAGAGGAAATGGAGCAGCAGGACCGATTGAATTAGCTGGTTTTCCTCATCATTCTCTCGATACTTATTTACCAAAATTGGTTCGTGCAGGTCAACGAGTAGCTATTTGCGACCAATTGGAAGACCCGAAAATGACCAAAACAATTGTCAAAAGAGGAGTGACTGAACTTGTTACGCCAGGAGTTTCATTTGATGACAACGTTTTAGATACCAAAAAGAACAATTTCCTCTGCGCTGTTCATTTTGAAAAAAACCTGATTGGAATTTCATTCTTAGATGTTTCAACTGGCGAGTTTTTAATTGCTGAAGGAAACAAAGAATATATTGAAAAGCTAATTCAAGGATTTGAACCAACAGAAATTATATACAACAAGCGTAATTCGAAAGATTACGATGAAGCTTTTGGAAACAAATACTATTCTTTTAGATTAGAAGATTGGGTTTTTACAAAAGACTACGCATATGAAAGCTTAAATAAGCAGTTTGGCACTAAATCCTTAAAAGGTTTCGGTATTTCTCAACTTGAAGCAGGGATTATTTCTGCAGGTGCTGCGGTTCATTATTTATCAGAAAACCAACATGATAGACTCGGGCATATTACTGCAATTTCGAGGATAGAAGAAGAAAAATATGTTTGGTTAGACCGATTTACGATTCGTAACCTCGAATTAATTAGTTCTCCACACGAGAATGCTACGACATTAATTCAAGTCATTGATTCTACAAAAACTCCAATGGGGGGGCGTATGATGAAGCGCTGGATGGTGCTTCCGTTAAAAGATTTAAAACCCATCCAAGATCGACTAGATGCGGTAGAATCTTTCTATCATAATGACACCATTGTTTTTGAATTGGGAGAACGTTTGAAGCAAATTAATGATTTAGAACGTTTAATTTCCAAAGTTGCCGTTGGAAAAGTGAATCCTAAGGAAGTGATTTCTTTAAAGAGAACCCTTTTGCAAATGCAACCCATTAAGGATTTGATTAGTTCTGAGAAAGCAAGTGTGCTTAAGAGAATTGCAGATCAAATTAATCCTTGCGAAAAACTCATTGAAATTATCAACACCTCTCTTCAAGAAGACCCTGTTTTGCACATTGGCAAGGGAAAAGTCATTGCTGATGGATTCAATAAAGAGTTAGATGAATTACGTGCTATTTCATTCTCAGGAAAAGATTACTTAGATCAACTGCAAAAAAGAGAAAGTGAAAGAACGGGGATTCCAAGTTTAAAAGTTGCGTTTAACAATGTCTTTGGATATTATTTAGAGGTTAGAAACACACACAAAGACAAGGTTCCTGAAGAATGGTTGAGAAAGCAAACTTTAGTAAACGCTGAGCGATATATTACGGAAGAATTAAAAGAATATGAAGCAAAAATATTAGGTGCTGAAGAAAAAATTCACGCCATTGAATCACGATTGTTTCAAGATTTAGTTTTCACGATGGCTGATTATATACAACCGATTCAGCTGGATGCATTTTTAATTGCTCAGTTAGACTGTCTTTTGTCCTTCTCTGAGACTGCGAGAGTAAATGATTATTGTAAACCTGAAATAAACGAAGATTTTGCTTTGGATATTAAATCTGGGCGTCATCCTGTGATTGAAAAGCAGATGAAGACAGGAGAAGAATATATTTCTAACGATGTGTATTTAGACAATGATTCTCAGCAAATAATGATGATTACAGGGCCGAATATGTCAGGTAAAAGTGCTCTACTCCGACAGACAGCTTTAATTTCATTGATGGCTCAAATGGGAAGTTTTGTTCCGGCATCTTCTGCAAAGTTAGGATTGGTTGATAAAGTTTTTACACGTGTTGGTGCCTCGGATAACATTTCTTCTGGAGAATCTACTTTTATGGTAGAAATGAATGAGACGTCAAGTATTCTTAACAATCTTTCTAATCGATCTTTGATATTGTTAGATGAGATTGGCCGAGGAACAAGCACTTATGATGGGATTTCGATTGCGTGGGCAATTGCAGAATACATTCATGAGCATCCAAAAATGAAAGGCAAAACTTTATTTGCTACGCATTACCACGAATTAAATGAGATGACCAATCGTTTTTCTCGTATTAAGAATTTCAATGTTTCGGTAAAAGAGGTGGGGAAGAAAATTCTCTTCCTTCGTAAATTAGTAGAAGGTGGAAGTGAGCATTCTTTTGGTATTCACGTGGCACGTTTGGCTGGAATGCCACAGCAAGTTTTACAACGAGCAGAAAGTATGTTGGTACAATTGGAATCTTCTCATGAATTGACGGAGGGAGTAACTTCTGAAAAAACAACTAAGTTAAAAGCTAAAAAATTAATCTCTCCCGATTTGGAAGATATGCAATTGAGTTTCTTTCAATTGAATGATCCTGTTTTAGAGAACATTAGAGAAGAGTTGGTTAGTATCGATATCAACACACTGACTCCCGTTGAAGCATTAATGAAGCTTAATGAAATAAAAAAACTAACAGGGGGCTAATTTTTTTTTGATTTCGGTGTTTGTAGTTTAGAAAAACTTAGTACATTTGTCGCCCGATGCATATCGATGCAACGATAAATTGAAATACAAGCGAGAGTAGCTCAGCTGATAGAGCGCCACCTTGCCAAGGTGGAGGTCGCGGGTTTGAGCCCCGTCTCCCGCTCCAACGAAGTGAACCGCAATATATACTACCTTATTTATTCAGTCCGAATAAGTAAATGCTCGAGTGGTGGAATTGGTAGACACGCCGGACTTAAAATCCTGTGCTCTTCGGGGCGTGCGGGTTCAAGTCCCGCCTCGAGTACATTTAGATAACAAAACCCCTGTTGACGCAGGGGTTTTCGTTTTTATAGCGGGTAATTTAGTGCTGGATTTCTATTCAGAAA
>DQTF01000133.1 GCA_015662935.1 Crocinitomicaceae bacterium
TACTTCATCTTCAGAGCGAAGAGTTATCCCGACCCCTTTGAGAATTTTAGAAATTGTTTTCGGTCCAGAATAACCACCCATTTTTGACATCACACCAACGGTTATTGGGTTATTGGAAGTTGCTAGTCCTTTTTCAACGGTTGCATTTGCTGGAACCTTTCCACTTGGACACCATCTTGTTGCAATTTGGCCACTTGCTCCATAGACATCAACGCAGAAGGACGTTCCATTTTCAAATTTAGTACATGGTTTTACAACCCCCATAGCAAGTGCAGTTCCGTAAACAAAAGGTTTAATAGTAGAACCAACCTGTCTTTTACCTTGTTTCACATGATCAAAAGCAAAATGGTTGAAATCGATACCTCCTACCCAAGCCTTGACAAAACCTGTAGCTGGTTCAATGGACATCATGCCCGCACGAAGAATTCCTTTGTAATATCGAATGGAATCGTTAGGAGTAAGGATGGTGTCAACAAGTCCATTCCAAGAGAAGACTTTCATCGGTAATTCTTCCTCAAAGCTTGCAATAATTTTGCTTTCAGAAATATTTTGCGACTTCATTGATCGATAGCGATCGGAATTTTTTCTTCCAGAATTCATTAAGGTTTCAGCAACTTCTGCGGAGATTCGATTGGTAAAAGGATAACGTTTTAAATTACGATTGTTTTTCTCGAACTGAGGTTGTAAATCTTCTTTTAAATGTCTTTTTAGCGCATATTCTGCATGTTGCTGAAGGTCAACATTTATCGTAGTATAAATTTTTAGTCCATCTTTGTAAACGTTGTAAGCACTACCATCTTTTTTCTTGTAAACTAAATCTCCGTTCTCATCTTTTGATTTAAACAATTTAGACAAGTCAGAACGTAAAGATTCTCTAAAGTAAGGAGCGAGTCCTTCTTTGTGATCGACAATTTGATAATCAATTTCAACAGGGATAGTACGGAGTGAATCGTATTTTGCTTGTGTCATCTGGTTTTTTAATGCTTCATTGCCCTTGTTGGTGCTTCTTTTCCATTGAAATAAAACTTGATTTCTTCTGTCAATTGCTCGGGTGCTATCTTTGGCTCTTTCAGTAATCATTTGCTCTGAAGTGACATTCTTTCGGTCTATTTTTTTTCTTCTGGCAACGACATTTCGATAGTTCTTTTTTTGCACATGGTAAGGATTGTAAAGATCTGGATTTTTACACATTCCGATTAACATTGCTGCCTCTTGTTGGTTAAGGTCAATTGGTTTTTTGTTGAAATATACTTTTGCAGCATTTTCAATTCCAACTGCGTTGTACAAAAAATCAAATTGATTCAGGTACATTGTAATGATTTCTTCTTTGGTATATCTTTCTTCTAGTCGAACAGCAATAATGTTTTCTTTGACTTTTTCGTTCAGTCGTTTCATCTTTCCTGATCGCTGTGCAGGAACGGGTTTTCCTTGAGCTTTTAGCGCCGCTCTTTTACTTCTTTCTTCTAAGGTAAAAATCAACTTGGCCAACTGCTGCGTTATGGTAGAAGCACCTCCGCCTTTTCCCATTTTTCCGATTGCTCTTCCGATTCCTCTAAAGTCAATACCAGCATGTTCTAAAAAGCGTTCATCTTCTGTAGCGATTAAGGCATCGAAAACATAAGAAGATATTTCATTGTAAGGAACATTGGTTCTGTTGACACTCCAATATCTTCCTAATTCTGTTTTGGCATCATCGGCAAATACAATTGAGGCTAACAATTCAGGTGGGTTTTCTAATGTTTCGACAGAAGGTAAATCTTCATCTGACTGGCTGTAAACAAGAAAAAGCACGAGTAAGAAAGGTGACAATGCACCTATCCATAACACTGCTGTTAGAATACGAGATGTTTTCTTCGTAAATTGAGGTTTAACTTCTTGTTCTTTTTTGGCCATTGTCATTAATTAGTCTTGTAAATGTAAAAAATTTATCTGAGAAATATAGAGGGATGCGAAGTCTTCCATTGCATCTCGGTTGAATTAATTCAAAACATCCTTTCTTTGGCTGTCTAATTTCAGTAAAATAAACATCATCATAGAGAAAGACATCATGGAAGATCCTCCATAACTAAAGAAGGGGAGAGGAATACCAATTACTGGAGCAAACTCAATGTTCATACCGATGTTAATGGCAAAATGATAGAATAAAATCATCGCAACAGAATAGGCATATATCCGATTAAAGGAGGATTTTTGCCTTTCTGCAATGACGACAATTCTCAAAATCATAAATAAGTATAAAAAAACCAAAACAAGACTTCCTGCAAACCCCCATTCTTCAGCGAAAGGACAGAAAATGAAATCTGTTTCACTTTCTGGAACATGGTTCGTTTGGACGCTAGAAACGGTTGCGTTTCGATACCCTTTTCCTAATAGACCTCCAGAACCAACGGCCGCCATCGCTCGGTTTCTGTTGTAATCATCTCCATTCGGATCTTGTCTTAATCCAAGAACTAATTCTATCCTCTTTTTTTGGTGTCCTGCTAGCTTTTGAAATCCTAAATCGACCACAGAAGTTAACATCACAGACAGAACAAACCCAATTATTGCAATTATTGCAGCACGTTTTCTATCCCTTCTCGAGAAAATCATTCGCATAAAAAAGTAGCCAATGGTGGATATGATAGCCAAGAAGAAAAAGACTCCCCAATAACCAGCAAGTTCTATTCCGAGTGTTTCTATGTTGATGGTAGAATTACTGAGCAACAAAGTGGTTACACTTAGAAAAATCACGACAAATAGAATAGGAATAAAGTGAGTTCCAATCCATGTTTTTTTGAAATGAATCCCATTGATTGGAATCGCATTTAAAATTGGAATGATGATCGGGTCATAAGAAACTCCTTCTCGATATAAAACAAAAAGGAAGGAGGTAAAGACCACAAAAGTTCCAGCATCAGGTTGCAATAAAATCAGTACCATTGGCACTAAAATAATCGCATTCGCAATGAGAACAGTTTTACGACTTTGCTGTTTGATGTTGGCAGTACTTAAATAACGAGCAAGTAATATTGCAGTTCCTATTTTAGCAAACTCCGCAGGTTGTATTCCCATAGAGCCAATCCCTAACCATGCTCTAGCTCCATTTACTGCAGGCATAAAAAGAACAATAATTAGCAAACTTAAGGTGAATCCATAAATGGGCAAAGAGAACTTTCGGTAGATATCAGAGTCAATCAGAAAAACCAATAACCCAAGAAAAAGAGAAATTCCTAACCACATTATTTGCTTTCCGTATTTTTCGGAGATATCAAATAAATTTGGGTGCTCAGGGTCGAATGCAACGGAATAAACGGTTCCAATACCCATGAGTAAAAGAAGGATGTAGCCAATGAAAAGAGGCCAATCGAAATTTCCTATAATAGATTGATTCTTTCTCATCGTTCTTTCTTTAATAAGACAGCATCTAAAATTCGTTTTTCTTTTGGAGAAGGTTTAACTTTTCCATAAATGTATTGCTCAATCATTAAACTTGCAATTGGTGCTGCCCATGTTCCACCACCGCCACCTGCATTCTCAATGAAGACAGAAATGGCAATTTTTGGGTTGTTCATCGGTGCAAAAGCAATAAAAGCAGAGTGATTACGAAGCTTAAGTGGACCTCTATAGTTTTCTATGGTTCCTGTTTTTCCACAGACAGTGACTCCTTCTACACGTGCTCGTCTAGCTGTTCCACCAGCCTCGTAAACTACTCTTCTCATCCCTTCAACAACCGGAAGAAAATTACTCCGTTCAACCATTGTTTTATGCTTAATGGTGTATTCTTCTCTAGGTCCTTTTTTTCCAAACCCTTTGACAAAGTGAGGGGTAATATACCAACCTCTATTCGCCATGATTGCAGCCATATTTGCAAGATGCAAAGGTGTTAACTGAACCTCTCCCTGCCCAATTGAGATAGAACGAATTGTTGAGAATTTCCAATGGTGATGACCATACCACTTATCGTAATATTTAGGATCAGGAATGTTTCCTGCTTTCAGCCCTGTGATGTCAGTTCCTAAGCGTTCTCCCAAACCAAAACTATGCATGTATTTTGCCCACCTTCCTAAACCATATTCTGCATCTTCTTCGCTGGATGATTTTTTTCCTTGCTGGATGATTCTTCGAGTAACAGCATAGAAATAAGGATTGCAAGACATTTTCACAGCATCTGTTACATTCTGCGCTGAAGGATGATTGTGGCACCCCACAACGCTTTTGTTGCAAGGAAACCCAGATTCTTTTGTAATAACTCCTTCTTGCATACCAATTAAGGATTGCAACAATTTAAACGTAGAACCGGGCATATATGCAGATGCCAAAGGTCTTGGAAAAAGAGGCTTGTCAGGGTTGGCAAGTAGTTTTGGATAATTCTCCCGAATTTTGCGATTACCCACTAATAAGTTAGGATCGTAATTTGGAGAAGAAACAAGTGCTAAAATCTCGCCAGTACTTGGTTCAATCGCAACAATACAACCTCGTTTATTCTCCAATAATTTTTCTCCGTATGCTTGTAATTCAATGTCAATTCCTAACTTGATTGGAGGAGCTTGAACAGCAGTGGTGTCGTATTTACCATTCTCCCATGAGCCAACAGTATTGTTTAATGCAGAAGTAACGATGTATTTTATTCCCTTCACTCCACGGAATTCTTTCTCGTAAAACCGTTCTATACCTGAGCGACCAATATGTCCTCCCGGTTTGTAAAATTTATCTTTGTCTATTTCTTGCTGATTGACTTCTGAAAGGTAGCCCAGAATGTTTGCCCCATTTGCGTAGGGATAATTTCTCATACTCGTTACCTCCTTGTAGAACCCTTGAAAATCTTCTAGTCGAGCAGCAATTGTAACCATTTCTTCTGCTGTTAATTCCTTAATAAAAGGATAAGGTCTTATTTTCTGGTAGTTCGAGGTAGTTTTTCCAGTGTGTCTGTTGTAGTACCTCCCTTCTCCTTTTCGGATGTCAAAAAAACGTTGTCTAACCTCCTGTTTTGTCCAGCCGATGAGTTTTGCAAAGGCAACTGTATCTAAGTTTTTGATATTTTTTTCAACCATCATTAGGTTGTAATAGGTCTTATTAGCAACAATTTTCTTACCTGTTCTATCAAAAACAACCGCTCTAGGTGGAGTGATTTCTCTTCTTTTTTCAGCAATTTGTTGCGCTCTAATTTTCCAAGTATCATCAACCACTTGCATGTAAAAAAGTTTTGAGGCGTAGAGAATGCCTACTAGAACAAAGATGATTATAAAGACATATTTACGGCTATCGAAATTCATTGCTTACCTGTTTGATTTTTCACAAAAAGAGATTGCAATAAAACACAAATAGCAAAAGAAATAGGAAGACTTAAAAGGGTTTTTTGAAATACATAAGCGATTTCATTCATTTTAAACATTTCTATCAGAAAAAACCAAAAATGGTGAATAAAAAGTAATGTCCCGAATGTTCTTAAGAACCAACTCAGCCCCATATTGAAAATGTTGGTTTCAACAAGTGCGTCATAACCATCACGTGTATCGAATAGTTTGAATATTCTTGGGCGAATGAAAGCAAACATTAATGCAGCAGATGCGTGTAGTCCGTAGGTGTTAGAAAAAACATCGATTAAGATACCGAGTCCAAAGGATATAAACAACAAGCTAATTACTTTTGTTTCAACAGGCAGAAGAAGAATGAATAAAGGGTAAATCATTAACTGGATTCCAAAACCAATTTCAATTTGATTTAGTAACAAAACTTGAACAAGAATTGCACTAAAAAATCGAACACTATGTTTTACAATGTCATTCATGGCTGATCTTGTACTTCTTCTTCTAAAGATTTCTGTTCTTCTAAAAGCAAATTCTTTATTACATAAACGTTTTGAATGGATTTAAAATTCTCTTCAAACAAAAGAGTGATGTCCCAAAGAGGTTCTCCTTCAATAACGTCAAAGCTTTCAATTTTCCCTACGGGAATTCCACGAGGAAAAACGCCACCACCACCTCTGGTAATGATTTTAGTCCATTTTTTTAGTTCAAAATCATTGGAAACACCCGTCATTGTACCTCTTCTCGCATCTAATCCTTTCCATTCTAAGAACCCAAATTCAGTTGTTTTGTCGATTACAATGGCAATGTTTAGTTTTTGAGTCAAGCAAGATTTTATCACAGCAAAGTTAGAACTGGTGTTGTGAATTATTCCGACGACACCTTTAGTCGAGAACACGCCCATTCCTCTTTTTATTCCTTGATTGGAACCAATGTTAATGGTAAAATAATTATCTCTTTTATCGTAGGTAGAATTAATAACTACTGCTGGAATGTATTCGTATTGCAATCGTTGTAATGTATCATTGATTTTTACCAAACCATTCTCTTGCGGGATGAAGCTCTGTGGATTTTTTTTGAGTAATTCAATGTTTTGTTTTTGCAATAAGGTATTATTTTCTTCCAGGTTAAAATGTTTCGTCAAGTCATTTCTAATAGACAGAATGGATCCTTGAACAGCACCTGCAGTTGTTAAATATTGAGATCTTGGAAATTGGACAAATGAGAAGTAAAAAGACAGCGCAATTCCTTGCAAGAGTGCAAAGATCAGAAGGACTTGAAAATGCTTAATGAAAGCAATAAAATTACGCATACGTAAAAGTAGTAAAATCCGTAGGATTAAAATTCAATCGGAAATATTAAAATTAGAATAAAGAGCAGATCAAGGTTATACTCTTTAAAAGCAATTTTATTTAGTCTCTAATCAAGAATAAGAAACGGTCAATGTTCTTCAATGCGATACTTGTTCCACGAGCAACTGCTCTTAACGGATCTTCCGCAATGTGAACAGGTAATTTTGTTTTCATTGAAATACGCTTATCTAAACCTCTTAACATAGATCCTCCACCTGCTAAATAAATACCTGTTTTGTAGATGTCGGCAGAAAGTTCTGGAGGTGTCATTTCCAAAGCATTTAATATTGCCTCTTCAATTTTTGAAATTGTTTTGTCTAAAGCGTGTGCAATTTCAGTATAAGAAACAATGATTTCTTTAGGGATTCCCGTCATTAAATCTCGACCTTGCACCGGATATTCTTCAGGTGGATTGTCTAACTCAGGAAGTGCTGCTCCAACATTAATTTTTATATCTTCTGCTGTTCTTTCTCCAACTAAAATGTTGTGTTGACGACGCATGTAGTCTTCAATATCGCTGGTAAAATCATCACCCGCAACGCGAATTGATTTATCACAAACAATTCCTCCAAGAGCAATGACGGCAATTTCAGAAGTACCCCCTCCGATATCTATAATCATGTTACCCATTGGTTCTTCTACATCAATACCGATACCTATTGCCGCAGCCATTGGTTCGTGAATCAAGTAAACTTCTTTTGCCCCTGCGTGTTCTGCAGAATCTCTAACGGCTCTTTTCTCTACCTCTGTAATACCTGAAGGAATACAAATTACCATTCTCAATGATGGATTAAACAAGCTTTTTCCAGTTCCGATCATTTTGATCATCCCTCGAATCATTTGTTCTGCCGCTTGGAAATCTGCAATTACTCCATCTCTTAGTGGTCGAATTGTTTCGATTAATTTATGGGTTTTACCATGCATCTGTTGCGCCTTCTTACCGATGGCAACAATTTCTCCAGATTGAATGTTTTTTGCAACAATTGAAGGTTCATCTACAACCACTTTATCATTCATAATGATAAGCGTGTTTGCTGTACCCAAATCAATCGCAATTTCTTGTGTTAAGAAGCTAAATAATCCCATAATTTTAATCTACACGTTAGAAGTTTTGTAATAATAGCTTATTTCTAGCTGAAATAGAACTTTATTTACGAAAAACTACAAAGAATGTTTCATTTTAGTGTTTAAAATGTCGAATACCTGTAAAAACCATTGAAATTCCATTCTCATTGCAATAATCAATTGACAATTGATCCTTGATAGAACCGCCCGGTTGAATGACTGTTTTTACTCCAACATTGCCCGCAATTTCTACGCAATCTGGAAAGGGAAAGAAAGCATCTGAAGCCAATACAGCTCCATTCAAATCAAACTTAAATGTTTGCGCCTTATGAATAGCTTGGTTCAAAGCATCTACACGAGATGTTTGTCCAGTCCCACTTGCTAATAACTGCTTGTTTTTGGCAATAACAATGGTGTTTGACTTGGTGTGTTTGCATAATTTCGCTGCAAAAAGTAAATCTTCAATTTCACGTTCATTTGGAGTTAGAGTGGTCGCATTTGTTAACTCTTCTCTTCCTTCCATTACAGTATCCTTATCTTGTTCTAAAACGCCGTTCAAAATAGTTCTGAATTGTCGCTTAGGTAATTCAATTTCTTTCTGCACTAAAATAATTCTGTTCTTCTTTCCTTTAAGAATTTCAATAGCCTCAGCTTCATAAGAAGGAGCAATGACGACCTCACAAAATAGAGAACTAATCTCATTAGCAGTAGCAACATCTAATCGTTTGTTACTGATTAAAACTCCACCAAAAGCACTGACAGGATCTCCCGCTAATGCATCGATGTATGCTTGGTGCAAAGTCTCTCTCGATGCTAAACCACAGGCATTGTTGTGTTTTAAAATAGCGAAAGTTGGTCCGTCATTTTTAAACTCATTCATTAAGTTAACTGCCGCGTCAACGTCTAATAAGTTGTTGTAAGA
>DQTF01000090.1 GCA_015662935.1 Crocinitomicaceae bacterium
AAGGTAATTTATGCAAACATACCCTTAACTCACTGTCCATTTACTTATAGCACATCCAGTATCTCAGGAACCTTGTCCATCATCTTTTTATAAAGACTTAAGTAATCGGATTTATATGACATTTCTTTTTTCTAGAAGATACTATTTATAACAATAAAAAAACGCACTTTTCTTTCAAAATATTCTTTCAGTTCAACATCGTATTTATTAGCACTTAGGGCACACATATTGAGTAAGCTTTTCCCTAAGCTACCGCATTAACCTTTCGTGTGGTGTTGGTTAAATAGTTTATTGCTTTAAAGTTTTTGGTTTAAAGCAGGGGGTGTTAATAAAAAAAAACTACTTTTTTATAAAACACCCCTTTAAAAACATACCTTTGTCTTGAAATTTTGAAAAAAAAACAAAAAAATGGCTCAATTAAGACTAAATGCACTAGATGATGTTCTTCACAGAAAACCAAAACACATGGAAGATCCAGGTGAACGAGTTTCTGAATATTTTGGAAGAAATACTTTCCACATTAGAATAATGCGAGAATACCTTTCTGAGAAAGCATACAAAAGTGTTAAGTCAGCAATTGAAAATGGAACACAAGTAAGTCGTGAAATCGCAGATCAAGTGGCAACCTCCATGAAAGATTGGGCAGTAACCAAAGGCGCAGCACATTACACACACTGGTTTCAACCATTAACAGGAACAACAGCAGAAAAACACGACGGTTTCTTTAAGCCAATCGGTCCAGGAGAAGCAATCGAACGTTTTGAAGGCAATGTCCTTGTTCAGCAAGAACCAGATGCATCTTCTTTTCCGAATGGTGGAATTAGAAATACTTTCGAAGCTAGAGGTTACACAGCGTGGGATCCTTCTTCGCCGGCATTTGTCATCGGTAAGACATTGTGCATTCCAACGATATTTATTGCCTACACTGGAGAAGCGTTGGATCATAAAATGCCTTTGTTAAAAGCATTACACAAAGTAGAAGATGCTGCCCTAGCTGTTTGCCAATATTTTGATAAGAATGTAAAGAAAGTCGGAACAACTTTAGGTTGGGAACAAGAATATTTTTTAGTGGATTCAGCATTATTCAACGCACGCCCTGATATTATGTTGACAGGAAGAGCTGTTTTTGGACATGCTCCAGCAAAAGGTCAACAGCTAGACGACCATTATTTTGGTTCTATTCCTGAGCGAGCAACGGCTTTCATGAGAGAATTTGAGTACGAATCTCATTTGCTAGGAATTCCTGTTACAACTAGACATAACGAAGTTGCACCGAATCAATTTGAGTGCGCACCAATGTTTGAGGAAGTGAATATTGCAAACGATCACAACTTGTTATTAATGGATGTGATGGAGAAGGTGGCGAGAAAGCATAATTTTAGAGTTCTTCTGCATGAGAAACCATTTGCAGGACTAAACGGTTCTGGAAAACATAATAATTGGAGTTTGAGCACCGATACAGGCGTCAACCTTTTGCAGCCTGGTAAGAACCCAAAATCTAACTTGCAATTTTTGACCTTCTTGGTGAATACTATTGTTGCAATTAACGACAATGCAGATGTTCTTAGAGCATCAATTGCTTCTGCAGGAAATGATCACCGTTTAGGTGCGAATGAGGCTCCACCGGCAATTATTTCTGTGTTTATTGGTTCGCAGTTGACTCAAATGTTAGATAATTTGGAGAAGAATATCAAACATGGAAAAATGACTCCAGAGTCTAAGACAGAATTGAAATTAGACATTGGTAAAATTCCAGAATTGTTATTAGATAATACAGATAGAAACAGAACTTCTCCTTTTGCATTTACGGGGAATAAATTCGAGTTTAGAGCAGTTGGTTCTACCGCAAATTGTGGACATCCAATGATGGTTTTGAATACCATTGTTGCAAAACAGTTAATCGACTTCAAAAAATCGGTTGATGCTCGAATTCAAAAAGGAGTAAAGAAAGACGAGGCGATTTTAAAAGAATTGCAAAAATTGATTATCCAATCGAAGAAAATTAGATTTGAAGGAAACGGCTACGGCGAAGAATGGGTAGAAGAAGCGAAGAAAAGAGGACTTTCTAACCTGAAAGATACACCAAGAGCATTGGATGTCTGGGCAAAGAAAGAAACCAAGAAGCTGTTTGCGGATATGGGGATTCTAACTTCTGTAGAATTAGAAGCTCGCCACGAAATTGAATTGGAGAATTATGTGATGAAAATTCAAATAGAAGCGAGAATCATGGGAGATTTGGCAAAAAATCACATTATTCCTTCTTCGATCGAGTACCAAAACAAAGTGATTCAAAATATCAAAGGTTTGATTGAGGTTTTGGGCGATAAAGAAGGGAAGAAGATGGCAAAAACGCAATTGCTCATCGTTAAATCAATTTCCAAGCACATTAATAAGCTTAATGATCTTGTCAACGAAATGGTCGAAGATAGAAAAGCTGCAAATTTAATTGTTGACAATAAAGAAAAAGCGTTTGCTTATTGCGACAAAGTGAAATCTTACTTTGATGAAATAAGATACCACGCTGATAAGTTAGAATTGCAAGTGGATGACGAAATGTGGCCATTGCCAAAGTTGAGAGAAATGCTCTTTACGAAGTAATTAGTTATTTGAGGTTAGAATAATAATAATAATAATAGTACGGGTAGGTCGGGACCTGTCCGTACTATTATTATTTATTTATAAAATATCACAAAAATTCATACGCCCCAATATCTGGACTGCTCCTCACAACCTGATCGAGATCCATTCCATTACTCGTTGGAAAAGACAATGAGCCCGAATTATTCATCGGAGAGGTTGACCAAAAATGAAAATCATTCAACGGGATGTCTTTTATCAATGGTTCTTGATTCCATAAATTATTGGAGAATATCGAAGAACTAAAAACAACGGAACTTTTAATAAGATTGTATTGCAAATTAAAGTTAAGTGTAATAGCAATATCAGAAATCGTGTCAATCGCTAGTTCATTATCTACATCGCCGTAAATAACAGAGTTCGTAATTGTTCCTTCGTTGATATTCGAAACTTCCGTTTGACCCAGTAAAGAATTGTTGTACCAGTTGCTGATTCCAACTGCAGCAGAGACATTCTCTCCTGTTCCGTATCCTATTAAATGGCAATGATTGAAATTAAAATCTCCTCCACCAATTACCGCAAGAGAATGAATCCCGTTTTTTGCAATGATGCAATTCTCCGCTTTAACTTTTGCTCCCTGAAATAGAAAAAATCCGTAACTTGAATTGTTAAAAATAACAGAATTGGAAAGTTGCAAGGTATAGCCAGTGTTGCTAGGGTCTTCGCTATACATATGTATGCCAGCAATACCATTTTTTATCACGGTGTAGTTAATAGAACTAGGTAATGCTTTGTTAAAGTAGATGCCGTAATATTGTCCGGGTACATCATCGTAGTATGATTCAAGTCGGTCGCCTTGAAAAGTAATTTCGTTGCCATAGGTGCCTTGGATATTCAAAGCCCCTTTGTCAACAAAGAGCAATGCATTTTTGTGTAGATAAATATTTGTTCCTTGTTGAATCGTTAATGAATGGGCAGAATCAATTGCGAAATAATTATATATGACGTGTGGTTTATCATTTGGCCAAGTTGTAAAATCGGTGGTTGTTTTCTCTTTATAATGAAAGTAAGCATCTTGTCCCCAAGCAGCAAGTAACACAAATTGGTCACTTCCGTTTGTTCTAAATTTAATTCGATCTTCAATTACCAGAGGATTTGTTCCATTGTTTGGGTCAAGTGTGACTTCTACAAAAATAAAAAGGCTGTCTTTTTTATTGATTTCTAAATCTGCAAAATGTGTCCCTGATAATCCGTCAACGTTAATTCTAAATGGAGAAGCGGCTCCACCAATCAATTCTATTTGGTCAATTTTTAAGGTTTTGTTAGAATTGTTGTAAATCTTAAATCGTTTTGTTACAGATCCGATGGTTGTAAAAACAGTATCAAAAACAACGGTGTCTCTACTAAAATCAAGATTTCCTCCAGAAAAAGATAACGGTTTTTTACAACTAGACAGGCTCAAAGAAATCCCAACAGCAAGCGTAAAGATGAAATAGATAATTGATTTATTCATAAGTTTAGTTCTCTCGACAAAAATAACGTATTTTGCGGAGAAATATTTTGTGAAATAAAAATGGATTTAATTATTTAATTTCTAAAATAAATAGTTATCTTTGCACTCCTTATTTAGGAGAATTAGAAATATTATTGAACTAGTAATGAGAAAAGATATACACCCAGAAGATTACAGATTAGTTGTTTTTAAAGACATGACTAACGATTACGCATTTGTTTGCCCATCATGTGCTGATGCAACAGAAACAATTAAGTGGGAAGACGGAAACGATTATCCATTGATTAAATTGGATATTTCGCACAAGTCACATCCATTTTTTACTGGAGTAGCACAATTCGTGGATACTGCAGGTCGTATTGATAAATTTAATTCTCGTTACGCTAAGCGTAGCAAGAAGTAAGCAATTACTTATCATATTTAGAAAACCGTTTCATTTAGTTGAAACGGTTTTTTTATTTTTGCTAAATGAGTAGAATCATAGAAGATAAAGTAATAGAGAACATCGATTTTTCTAAAGAGAAATTTCAAATTGGAGAATACGATAGTTGCATGTTTAAAAATTGCAACTTGTCTTCTGTAACTATGGCAACATCTTCTTTTATTGAATGTCAATTTTTAGAATGCGATTTAAGCAATGCAAAAATTCAAAACACTTCGTTTAAAACCGTTGAGTTTGATGCCTGCAAATTAATGGGACTGCATTTTGATGAGTGCAATCCTTTTCTGTTGTCTCTATCTTTTGAGAATTGCACCTTAAATTTTTCCAGCTTTTTTGGATTGAATTTAAAGAATAGTTCGTTTAATTCAGGTGAATTAATACAAGTAGAATTCAGTGAGACCAATCTAAATGGAAGCTCTTTTTCTAGCTGCAATTTACAAGATGCAACTTTCTTTAATGCCAATTTAGAAGGATGTGATTTTAGAACAGCAACGAATTATGTGATTGATCCAGAGAAGAATAAGATGAAGTCGGCACGTTTTTCTTCGCAGGGTTTAGCAGGCCTACTTGTGAAGCATCGTTTAAAAATTGAGAATTAATTAACGAAAAAAGGCGGCTTAATTTTTGTCTTCTAACAACCAAAATATATCTTTATACTATGAAGAATTATCAGGTGTTTTTAGTGCTGATTTGTGCGTTGTTTTTCAATGTCAATAATTCTTATGCCTCAAGAATTAAGAAGGGAAACAAAGCGCTAATCGTTTACGATTACTTCAAAGCAAAAAAACATTTCAGTAAAGGTGTAAAATACAACCCATCACCAGCATCTTTTGGTTTGGCAACAATTTATTCTCGAAATGACAATCCCTTCTTTAATTTAGATTCTGCTTATCGATACATTCTTCTTTCTGACTCAACTTGGATCTTAGCAAAAGAAAGAAAAAAAGAGAAATGGAAAACGTACGGATGGACTAAATCAGGAATAGATTCTTTACGGCAAATAATTAGTTCTCAATTATTCTTAAATGCAAAAAAGAAGAACACGGTCGTTCGATACACAACATTCATTGAAAGAAATCCTTGGGCAAATGAATACCAACAAGCTGTCCATTCAAGAGATTCTTTGGCATTTTTTGAGGCGGTTGCAAAAAATGATGCGAATTCTTACAAGAATTTTGTAGAAAGTTATCCCGAGAGTGAATATGCAGAATTGGCTAAACAGAATTATCATAATTCACAGTTTCAAGAACTGACGGGTGATGGAACATTGAAATCATATCAAAAATTTGTAGAAAGTTATCCAGATAGTCCACAAAGAACAGAAGCAGATAGTGTCATTTTTAAAATGGTAACAGCTCCAAATACTTTTGAGGCTTACCAAGATTTTGTACTCAATAATTCTCAAAACACCTTCATCAAAAGGGGATGGGAAGAATTCTACCAAATTTACTTGTTTGATTATTCTAAAGCTAGAATGCTGTCTTTTAAAAAGAACTACCCACAAGCATTAAATTTAGATGAGATTGAGTCAGATATTGCGCTATTTAACAAGCAATTTCTACCATTTATTAAAAATGGATTTTATGGATTGATGGATGAGAATGGTGCAGTGATTATTGAAGAAAAGTATCAGTTCATTGGATCCTTTGATAAGGGGTTGGCGCAATTTATCGTAAATGATCAAATAGGGTTGCTGAACAAAAGAGGAGAGGTTCAAATTCCAACGACGTATGATGCAGTTTCTGAAATTACTTTTGGTCGTTTAATCGTAGAGAAAAATGATTATTTTGGATTGATTGATAGAAAAGGTAAGACATTATTGGAATGTAAATACATGGATATCGGTGATTTATCTGAAGGTGCAATTTATCTTTCTACAGATACAGAATACAATTATGTCGATTACAATGGGAATCAATTGATTGTTAATGATTATTACAATGCGAGTGATTTTAACAATACTCTAGCAATAGTCGAAACAGAAGAGGGGGTTGGGGTAATCAATAAAGATGTAACCTACATAATTCAGGGCTATTACGATAATTTAAAATGGTTGAATGATTCACTTTTGTCTTTTAAAGATGGTAATAAATATGGGGTCATTTCTCTGAATCAAGATACTTTAGTTCCAGCTAAATTTGATTTTATTGGAGAGTTTTACAATGGACTTTCATTGGTTTCAATAAATGATACAGTAAGTTATCTTAATACGTCAGGAGAATTAGCAACAGCATTCTTCGAGACCTATCCAAATTTCAAGTCGAAAGGAGAGTTTGTAAATGGATATGCAATTGTTGCCAAGGATGATATGTATGGTAGAATAAACGCTTCAGGAGATGTGGTGACGGACATCAAATATGAAAATTTAGGTGCTGGGTCAAAATTTATTCCGTTCGAAAAAGAAGAGTTTTGGGGTGTTTTAAGCTTAACGAATAAGGTTCTTGTTTCTCCACAATACGATGCTTTAGATATTGTTAATGATCGTTTTGCGATTACAAAGTTGGAAGATTCAATGGGAGTCATCAATATGGATGGAATGGTTTTAATTCCCAATTCATATAAGTCAGTTGAGCATATAGTTGATAATTCGTTTAGTATTTTTGATGGAGAAAATTATGGCTTATTTGTTGATGCAACTTTAGTTATTCCTTTATCGTACAAAAGAATAAGTGTGTTAAATGAACGTTTTGTATCTTTAATGGGAGAACTCTCTATTGAGTATTACGATTTAGAGAAGAAACAATTGGTCAAATTACAAGAAGAAAGTGAGTAATTTTTTAGACATGTTAGATAAGTATAAGTTCGGGTTGCTCGCATCCTTAGGAACGTATATCTTTATTTTCATGTACTTGCAATTGCAATCTTTCCAGCAATATGTTCCTTATGACCCTTTTTATGATGGTTCTTATGTCGAAATTCCCAAAGAAGAAATAAGGTTGAAACCTGAGAATATCATGTTGCCTAGCGATCAATTTCAAGATGTGAAAAACATGGCAAGAGATGCCAATGATTCTCGAGAAAAATCTTACGAAGAATATTACGAGAATGCTTCTGATGAATCCGTAATGGATGAGTACAAAAAACTAGAGCAAGAAATGTACGAAGAAGCAGGAGGGGAGAAAACACGTGCTGAAATTCGAGAAGAAATGTCACAACGCCAAAAGGAGCAGGCTGCACAAGTAAAGAATGAAAACAGACAAGTGAAGCAAGAAGCAGGTAGCACTGCATACGCTGGAAATGTAATGGTAGATTGGGTTTTGGAGAATCGCAATCCTCATCAAAATAATAATTGGTACGTTCGGAATCCTGGATATACCTGTGGATATGGTTCATCGGGAGTCGTAACAGTTCTAATTAAAGTCAACCAAAATGGGAATGTTTCTTCTGCAACTTACGACGCCAGTCAGAGCAGTGGTGAAAATTCTTGCATGATACAGCAAGCGGTTGCTTACGCAAAGAAATCTAGATTTAATTTTGCTAATTCTAAGATTCAAGAAGGAAGGATAACATATACGTTTATTGCGCAGTAGGTATTGACTCTTAGATATCTCGACCGACCGACCGCTACGCTTTTCGACCGCT
>DQTF01000114.1 GCA_015662935.1 Crocinitomicaceae bacterium
AATAAAGTAGAGCATTATATGAAAAATGGTTCTAGCTATTACTCAGAAGCAATAAGCAACTGCACTTCAGGGTCTCCGAAAACTTTTGGAGATTGGAGAATGAAATATGTGCAGATTGCAGATGATGAAGAAGGGGCTTATTTTATTGATAATGATGTTGAACCTCAGTATGACACGGTAACCAGATATCAACCTGAAATGAATTGTGATAAACTGTATCTTGATGCTTATCAGCAAGTTACTACGGCTGGAGGTGAAAGATATCCTGATGTAAATAAAGCCATCAACACCAATATAGATAATGGAGCATTAGTGGTGAATTATGTGGGACATGGTGGTGAAGTTGGTGTAGCAAGTGAAAGAGTTATCACAGTTCCGCAAATTCAAGCATGGGACAATATTGATAATCTAGCGTTGCTTGTAACAGCAACGTGTGAGTTTACGAAGTACGATGACCCAGATCGGGTTTCTGCGGGAGAATGGGCATCAATTAACCCTGATGGAGGTGCAATTGCGTTAATGACAACAACTCGTTCTGTCTTTTTTGGGGTCAATACAAATACGGGTAGATCCTTTTTTAGAAGTGTTTTTAGAAGAGATAATGATAGTTTGCCTCGAAGATTTGGAGAGATTATCAAAGAATCAAAAAATGGAGTTGCTGGGAGTAATAATAAGAGAAGTTTTACTTTGATTGGTGATCCTGCATTGAGAATAGCAATGCCTAGAATGAAAATTGTTACAGATAGTATTAATGGATTTTCTCCAAGTGTAACAATAGATACGCTGATGGCTTTGTCAAAAGTGACAATTAAAGGTCATTTGGAAGATTTTAATAGTAATACTTTGACAAGTTTTAACGGGATTGTTTATCCAACTATTTATGACAAACCAAAACAACAAATTACTTTGCAAAATAATATTGCTTCTCCCTTAAGAACATTTGATGTACAAACAAGTAAGCTGTATAGAGGAAAGGCAAGTGTTATTAATGGCTACTTCGAATTTACCTTTGTTGTGCCAAAAGACATTCTTTATTCTATTGATTTTGGTAAGTTAAGTCTTTATGCAGAGAATGGTGTCACGGATGCTGTTGGAGTAGAGAAAAGAGTATATATTGGAGGAATAGATCCAAATGGGATTAGTGATGAGGTTGGTCCAACAATTGAATTGCTTCTTAACGATGATCGTTTTGTAAATGGAGGTATCACCAATGAAAACCCAAAACTTATTGCTAATCTGTTTGATGAAAATGGAATTAACACAGTTGGAAATGGTGTGGGACATGATTTAATTGCTGTTCTTGATGGAGAAACAGGAAAACCTTTTGTTTTAAATGATTATTATGTTGCCAATACTGATTCTTACCAATCAGGCAAAATTATCTTTGACTTTAAAGATTTAGAACCTGGAAGTCATACGTTATCTTTAAAAGTTTGGGATGTCAATAATAATTCTTCTGAAAGAGTAGTTGATTTTGTTGTGCAAGAAAGCCAAGAATTAAAATTGGACCATGTACTAAACTACCCAAACCCTTTTACAAGTTCAACAGACTTCTATTTTGAACACAATCAAATTTGCGCTCAATTGCAAGTGCAAATCCAAGTATTGACAATATCAGGGAAATTGGTAAAAACAATTAATAAATCCGTTCATACAGAAGGTTTTCGTTCCGAAGCAATTAATTGGAATGGCTTAGATGATTTTGGTGATCAACTGGCAAAGGGTGTTTACATTTATCGTTTGAAAGTAACCACACCTGAAGGTAAAACCGAAGAAAAATTAGAAAAATTGGTTATTTTAAAATAACAATACAATAAAAGGACTTCTATTGCGTATATTTGCAAGTCTTATTTAAGAAATTAAAGAATGAATAAAATATTTTTAAGTACTGTTGCAATTGTTTCTCACATGATTGCGTTTGCCCAACCAACAACTGGTAGTGGTGTAACGGATGAAGACTTGCAGTTAAATACAATCACAACTGCCGTTCCTTTCATGTCAATCACACCTGACTCTAGAGCAGGAGGGATGGGGGATGCAGGAACTGCGTTGAGTGCAAATTCAACTTCCATTTATTGGAACACTGCCATCTTAAATTTCGCAGAAGAAAAAAGTGAAGTCAGTGTTTCGTACACTCCTTGGTTGAGGCAATTAACCAATGATATTCACTTATCGTATGTTTCTGCCTATGGGAAAATAGGTGACAGGCATGCTATTGCTGGTGCATTAAGGTATTTTTCTTTGGGAGAAATAACTTTTACTGATGCAAGTGGAAATATCATTAGAGACGATAAGCCTAGTGAGTTTGAGTTGACAGCTGGTTATGCTTTTAGAACTTCTGAAAGAACGTCTGTCGGGCTGAATGGTAAATTTGTTTATTCTAATTTAACAGGTGGATTGACAGTTGCAGGTGTTGATACAAAACCGGGTGTTGCAGGAGCTGCTGATATATCGTTTGCTTATTTTAATGATGATGCAAGAGTTGGTAGTGTGAAAGGGATTTACACTTTTGGAACGACCATCAATAACATTGGTAATAAGATTAAATACA
>DQTF01000216.1 GCA_015662935.1 Crocinitomicaceae bacterium
ATTACAAAACAATAAAGGAATTTGAATTAGAAATTATTAATCATAAACATGCAGCGTGACTTAACTCAGTGTCCAGAATTATATTGCAAGTCCAGTGTGAATCAATAACGATTTTAAAACTACAAAAAAAAGGGACATCTTCCGACATCCCTTTCTCTGATAATAGAATTTTCTATTAATATCTGTAGTGATCAACCTTGTATGGTCCTTCGACTTTTACATCAATGTAATCAGCTTGTTCTTGTGTCAACACTTCTAGTTCAACATTAATTTTTGCTAAATGTAACCTTGCTACTTTCTCATCTAGGTGTTTCGGTAACATATACACTTCATTCTTGTAAGCATCCGTGTTATTCCACAATTCTAATTGAGCTAAGGTCTGATTTGTGAATGAGTTACTCATTACAAATGAAGGATGTCCTGTAGCACAACCTAAGTTTACCAATCTACCTTCAGCTAAAACAAAAATAGTTTTACCATTTATTGTGTATTGATCAACCTGTGGTTTAATTGTATCTTTTGTATCTCCATATTTACCATTCAACCAAGCCATGTCAATTTCGTTGTCGAAATGTCCGATGTTACAAACGATTGTTTGATCTTTCATTGACTCGAAATGTCTTCCTTGAATAATGTTGAAGTTACCAGTCGTTGTAACGATAATGTTAGCTTCTTTACAAGCATCATCCATTTTCTTCACTTCAAATCCGTCCATTGCTGCTTGTAAAGCACAAATCGGGTCAATTTCCGTAACGATAACTCTTGCTCCAGCTCCAACTAAAGAAGCTGCTGAACCTTTTCCAACATCTCCGTAACCTGCAACAACAGCAACTTTACCTGCCATCATTACATCAGTAGCTCTACGAATAGCATCTACTAAAGATTCTTTACATCCGTATTTGTTGTCAAATTTAGATTTAGTAACAGAATCATTCACGTTGATTGCTGGCATTACTAATGTACCCGCTTTCATTCTATCGTACAATCTGTGAACACCTGTTGTTGTTTCTTCAGAAAGACCTTTAATTCCAGCACATAATTCTGGGTATTTATCAAACACCATGTTTGTTAAATCTCCACCGTCATCCAAGATTAAGTTCAATGGCTTACCATCTTTAAAGCCCATAATAGTTTGGTCGATACACCAATCAAAATCTTCATCACTTAATCCTTTCCACGCATAAACTGGAACTCCTGTAGCTGCAATTGCTGCTGCTGCTTGATCTTGTGTAGAGAAAATATTACAAGAAGACCAAGTAACCTCAGCTCCTAGTGCTGTTAATGTTTCAATCAACACAGCTGTTTGAGTAGTCATGTGTAAACACCCTGCTATTCTTGCTCCAGCCAAAGGCTTAGATGCTCCATACTCCTCGCGAAGAGCCATTAATCCTGGCATTTCTGCTTCGGCAATTGTGATCTCTTTTCTTCCCCATTCAGCTAAGCTGATGTCTTTCACTTTATAAGCTAATTTTTCTGTTGTACTCATATTATATGTATGTAATTTTCAATTTATTAGTGCGCAAAGATACGGAGTACATTTGGGAATATGAAATTTTATTTACAGAATAAGGTATGGCAGTAGGGACAAGTCGCGATTTAGCCATACTGCCATACCCTATTCTACTACTATATTCTATTAACAATCATTTTCTCTAACGCACCCACAAATCGATCATGATCATTTGAACTTGGAACCAATTGAATTTTTTTTCCACCAAACGACTCAAAAATCTCTTGATATTCAGTTCCTATTTCCACAACAGTTTCTAAGCAGTCGGCAACAAATGCTGGTGAAAAGACCAACACTTTCTTTGCGCCATCTTTTGCTAATTGCTCCACTACTTTATCAGAGAAAGGAGTCAACCATTTTTGATTCAATCGAGATTGAAAAGCGACGGTGT
Organism: Crocinitomicaceae bacterium; assembly: GCA_015662935.1. Taxonomy (GTDB): domain Bacteria; phylum Bacteroidota; class Bacteroidia; order Flavobacteriales_D; family Crocinitomicaceae; genus UBA4466. Next base: position 1,902 of record DQTF01000216.1, read on the forward strand.
ATTTATCTTTAGACAATCCTAATTTCTCAACAAGTAATCTAGTTGTTGCATAGCAAGTCGCTTGGTAGCAAAAGTGATTCTCCTCATTGATTTCAATCCTACAGTTTGCGGTTTCACAATTACTTTCTTCAGAGTGAACCTTTTCAACTTGGCGTTCTGGTAAACCATGATAGGAGAACAATACGTGGTCGTAATCTGCCAAATTAAATTCTTTTGCTCTTTCTATAATTGAATCAATGTATCCTTCTGAATCGTAAAATTGATTAATGACACTGATTTCTGGTGTTACCCACCATTTAGCAATGATTTTATTTGCTAATTCTATTGCAGAACCATTCGAAGCACTTGCATATTGAGGAAATAAGGGAAGAATGACAATGTGATCGTAATTTGCCTGATGCATTTGTTCCATTACATCATACATAGACGGGTTTTGATACCTCATCGCAAGATGCACTGTCACATTTTGATGCTCTAGTCTCTTTTGCAATTTCTTTTGTACGTTTTCAGAATGTGTAAGTAACGGTGAGATTCCGTTTCCATGTTCCCACAACTCTTTGTAAATCTTTGCTGATTTTGGTGCTCTAAAAGGAACGATGATTCCATTCACTAATAATTTTCTACCTAACCAATTGATATCAATCACCCGGGGGTCATTCAAGAATTCGCTCAAATATCGACGGACGTCATTGGTCTTAGGACTGTCTGGGGTTCCAAGCTGGATTAATAAAATACCGATTTTTTTCATAGAATAAAGCTAAAGTTCAATTAAAACAACTTCTTTCTCCAGTCCTTTGCTTCTTCTTCAGACAACAAATCTAGACTAATTAAATACTTAATTGCCTTTTCAAACGCTAACGGATATTTAATTCCGTCGTAATTCCAATCTGTTTCATTGAGCCAATTCTCGACATGTCTTCTACGAAGGTTGTATCTCCAACTAATTAAATCAACAACATCTTCGTTTGCTTTCAATTCTTTTGCTTTCTGACCAACGATGCCACACATTTTATCTAAAAGATCTTTGTGTTCATTATAAACTTCCGTTCTCACAGCAATCACAAAACATGGCCAAGGAGTTACAATCTCGTCGATGTATCGACATTTTTTTTGTTCCGTATAAGGGTAAGTCGTATATTTCTCCCACAAAAATGCTTGCGCTTCTTCATTTTCTAACGCCCAAAGACCTCCATATACATCACCGATGATGTTAAAGTCTAATTTGGCTGGATCCCAACCTTCTTGTTTTGCCATTACATAAGCCATCAAATGAGAACCTGATCCTTCACGAGAAATGGCAAATGTTTTATTTTCTAATTGGTCTATTGACTGAATATCTCCATGATAAGGAACATGAACTCCCCAATGCAATGGTGTTGTTACGTAAAAACCTAATATTTTAGCATCCAAACCTTGCAAGATTGCTTTGGTCACCCCTTCTGTTAAAAGAACCGCAATATCAATAGATCCTGTTTCAAGTCCACGAATCATCTGACCCGTTCCTCCCCCCATATCACTCCAGTGCAATTGAATTCCTTCATTGCGAAAACGTCCTTCTTCAATCCCCATTCTCCATGGTAAATTAAAATGCTCTGGAACTCCTCCTATTTTAAATCCTTCCATATAATTTCTTTACTCTTCAGAGAATTGCATCTCATGAAGTGTTTTATAATAACCGCCCAAATTTAATAATTCTGCGTGTGTGCCTTGTTCTTTAATCTCGCCTTTATCTAAAACAACGATTTTGTCTGCATTTTTAATGGTCGATAAACGATGTGCAATTACAATTGACGTTCTCCCTTTGGTTAACTCAATGGTTGCTTTCTGAATCAATTCTTCTGATTCATTATCTACACTTGAGGTTGCTTCATCTAAAATTAAAATATGCGGATCATACACATAAGCTCGAATAAATGAAATCAATTGGCGTTGACCTGTTGAAAGTACTCCTCCTCTCTCTCCTACTTCAAATTCATATTGATTGGGTAATTTTTCAATAAAAGAATGTGCACCAACAGCTTTTGATGCTTCAATAACTTGTTCTTTTGAGATTTCAGGATCTCCTAGTGTAATGTTATTCAAAATTGTACCGGAGAATAAGAAGACATCTTGCAACACAATGGCGATATTCTTTCGTAAGAAATTCAATTCAATATCTGTCAGTTTGCCATCTCCAATGTAAATTTCTCCTTTTTGGTGCTCATAAAAACGACCTAATAAATTGACCAAAGAACTTTTCCCTGCACCTGTTGCTCCAACAAATGCAACTGTCGAGCCCGGTTCAATTGTCAAGTTAATGTCTTTGAGCACCCACTCTTCATTATTGTAGGCAAAGAACATATTCTCAAAGCGAATTGCTCCATTAAAATTACAATCTGTTTTATCCCCTTTGTTCTGAATATTTTCTTCGTGGTCCAAGACTTTGAACACACGTTCTGCTCTAACTGTTCCTCTTTGGAGAATATTAAACTTATCAGCCAACATACGAATCGGACGATACAACATATGCACCCAAAGAATAAAAGCCACGATTTCTCCAAACTGACCATTGATTTCAGCTGGCATTTTCCCTTGAACACTTAACGCCCCAAAAACAAGCAAACATGCAATAGAAATAGAACTTAAAACCTCAACTACTGGAAAGAAAATTGAATTTGCCCATATCGCTTTGATATGTGCTTGACGATGTCCTTTGTTAATTTCTTGGAATTTTTTGTATTCTTTTTCTTGGCGATTGAAGAGTTGCACTAAAGACATTCCTGTAATTCTTTCTTGCACAAAAACATTTAATTTATTTACCTGTTCTGCTTCTTGTTGGTAAGATTTACGAATGACTCTTGCAAATACTCTTGTTGCAAAAATTAAAATAGGGATTGGAATCAAAACCAACAATGTCAATTTCCAGTTGGTATAGAACATCAAAGAAATGGAGAAAATCAATGCGACTAATTCTCCCGCGATTGCAATCATTCCCGAAGAAAAAACTTGAGTTATAGCCTCTAAATCAGAAACCAACCGAGTAACCATTGTTCCGACAGGCGTTTTATCAAAGTATTGAATTCTAAACGTAAGAATATGCTTCATCAGGTCTTTGCGAAGATCTCGAATGATTGATTGTGCAAAGAGGTTGGAATAGTAAGAAGATAAAAAACGAAGGATTGCTTCAAAGACGAGTAAACCGACAATGAATAAAGTCCACCAAAGAAGTTGATTAGCGTCTTCACCCTTTACAATATATTGATCAACCATGTTTCCAATAAGTTTCGGACGAATTGGACCTGGAAAGGCTAATAAAAAAGTAGTGACAATAGAAAGAAAAAACAACCATTTATACGACCTCCAATAAGAAAGCAAACGCATAAATACGGTGAAATTTAATTTCGATTTTTTTGACATTAAGCAAATATAATTAATGTTTCAATGATTTAACGATTCATTGTTTTAATGATTGAAAAAAATAGTAACTTTACTGTATGATTCACGATTTTTCAAAAACCAGTTCTATTTTCTCCACTTTTTTAGGAGAACTAAGAGACATTGATGTTCAAAATGATTCTATGCGATTTAGAAGAAACTTAGAACGTATTTCTGAAATTCTAGGGTATGAATTGTCAAAAAAACTAGATTACGAAACAAAAGATATTGTTACACCACTCGGTGTAGCACCAACAGCAGTTTTAAAAAAACAACCTGTTTTGGCAACGATTCTTCGAGCTGGATTAGGAATGCACATGGGGTTATTGAATTATTTTGATAAAGCCGAGAGTGCATTTGTTTCAGCATATAGAAAACATTCTACTGCTGAAGAATTTGAAATCTATGTGGAATACATGGCTGCACCAAAAATTGATGGTAAAGTATTGATTATTAACGACCCAATGTTAGCTACTGGAGGATCTATGCACCTTGTTTACAAAGCTCTGCTAAAGCAAGGGCGTCCTTCTAGAGTGATTATTGTTGCAGCAATTGCTTCTCCAGAATCATTGGTTTATTTGAAAAAGTATTTACCTGACACAACTGAATATTACATTGGCGCGATTGATAAAGAATTAACCGCTCAAGCATACATTGTTCCAGGATTAGGCGATGCAGGTGATCTTGCTTTCGGCGAAAAATGCTAATAGATGGCTTGGGGAGGAATGATTACACTTTTTTTTCTATCATTCATAAAATTTATGTTTGCGCCTTTTGCGGGTCGAGGATTTGGACTTAATTTTATTGAAACATACTTATCTATCGTTACAGGTGGAATTACCGCCGCAGCTATTTTTTACTTTTCTGCAGAATTCTTTATGATTCGTGCACACAAGAAAAGAAAAGCAAAAATTGATTTGCTCCATTCTCAAGGGAAAAGCTTTGTTCCAAAAAAGAGCTTTACTTGGATGAATAAATTTGTGGTCAGAATCAAAAGGACCTTTGGTCAAATTGGCATCTCTTTATGGGCACCTTTTTTTCTTTCTGTTCCAATTGGAAGTATTGTTGCTGCAAAATTTTATGGAAAGAGTAAAAAAACATTCCCGTTAATCGTTCTTGGCATGTTTGTCAATGGGCTTATCACCACTAGTTTAAGCTTCCTTTTTTAGATGAAACATATCTTCTTCGATTTAGATCATACGCTTTGGGATTTTGAAAAAAACTCAGAAACTGCATTGATTATTCTTTACGAAGAATTGAAACTTTCTAGTCACTTACCTTCTTTCCGAAGATTTCATACGCAATACAAAAAAGTGAATGCACAATTATGGCATTTATACGGTACTGGAAAGCTGACTAAAGAAGCACTTCGCACCCAACGTTTTTCTCAAACTTTTGAAAAATTTGATTTCACAGACAATCATTTAGCAGAAAGAATGGCTGAGCGATACTTAGAAGTTTCTCCGTATCAGACCAATTTGTTTCCAAATGCTATTTCATTGCTAGAAGAGTTAAAACAAAAAGGGTATCAATTACACATTATAACAAATGGCTTTAAGGAAGTACAGCATATTAAACTTTCAGAGAGTAAATTAACTGATTTTTTTGATGTCATTCTTTGTTCTGAAGAGGTTGGAAAAAACAAACCCGCAAAAGAAGTTTTCCAAGAAGCTTTATCAAGAGCAAGTGCTAAAAGTGGAGAAAGTTTAATGGTTGGCGATAATTACTTAGCAGATATCATCGGTGCGGAAAGAAGCGGAATCAAAGGGATACTTTTTGACCCCCACTCTAATCACAACGAAGGAACACACGAATGGATCATTAAAGATTTAAGCGAAGTTACCGGGATGATTCCTTGGATAAAAAAGACGAATTAATCTTCTTTTACTCGAATTAAACTCAACTTAACAGGTTTTTCTGCTTGTCCGTATTTTATTTTAACTTTCAATCTGTTTTTACTGAAAAAACCGAATTTATACTCTATAGAATATGGAGTATTGTCGTCCATATTAATGAAATTCATATTTTTACTTGTTCCTTTAAAATTGATATTTTCATGATGAAGAGTTGAATCTTCTTCATTCAGATGTTCTCCTACTGAATAAATCATGTTCCCACCAACTTGACGAATTGTCATTCTTTCAACTTTAAGAGTGTCCCCTGTTTTGTTAATACGGTATTCAAATCCAACGAGTTTATTCCCTTGAATCCTCCAAGTTTCAAATCCGGATCCTTTTTTAAACTCCCAAGTTCCTTCCAATTTTAGTGACTTGTTAGACAATTGTCCAAAAGAAGTTAAAGAGAATAAAACAAATGTAATTCCGATTAATTTTAACATAATTCTAAAGTACTAATAATTAATATAATTCTTGGCGTAACTTTTCATAAAGAACCATTCCTGCAGCAACACTTACATTGAGAGAAGCAATTTCACCACGCATTGGAATCTTGCATTTAACATCTGCTAATTTTAATAAATCAGAAGTTATTCCATCCATTTCTGACCCCATAATCACACAAACAGAACCTTTGAAATTTGTTTCATAAAGCGGAACATTTCCTTTTTCTGTACAAGCAACAATTCGAACTCCGCATTGCTGGATGTAAAATAATGAATCCTTGAAATTATCCGCTTTACACACTTTAATTCTATTCAATGCGCCAGCAGAAGTCTTAATAGCATCGGCTGTAACTTGTGCAGAGCCTTTGTTGGGAATTAAAATTGCATCAACTCCTTCGCATTCTGCAGTTCTTGCAATTGCTCCAAAATTTCTAATATCAGTTACTCTATCTAGAGCAAGAATAAAAGGCTTTTTTCCTTCTTCAAGTAGCCCTTCAACTACCTCTTCAATATTATGATAATCAATAGGAGAAACAAGTGCAACAACACCTTGATGGTTATTCTCTGTCATTGCATTTAATTTCTCCGTTGGAACAAATTGCAATTGAAAATGATGTCCTTTTAATTCTTCCTTCAATTCAAGAAAAAGCTCTTTGTCCATCCCTTTTTGAATCAGAATTTTATTGAAGCCTCTCCCTGCTCTAATAGCTTCTATCACAGAACGCACTCCGAAGATCATATCTTCTTTTGGCTTTCTAGAGTAACTTTTCTCATTAGAATCTCGATCTCTTCCTTCGTATTTATTCTCGTATTTTGACATCTTTATTTTGTTTAGAAATGATAGACAAATTCAATTTTCATTTCTGAATTTACAGATTTAGCAACAGGACAAGTTTCACCAGCCCGCTTAACTCTCTTTTGAATAGCATCTGACCAGTTATTCTGTGTAAAATCTAAATCAATTTGTAATTCTGCTATTCTTCGAGGTGCAGAGCCCATTATTTTAGTCACCTCAGCATTGCAAAAGTTAAATTCAATCGCATGCTCTTGGCAATAGATTCCAATAATAGTAATTAAACAAGAAGCGTAGGAAGTTGCCATTAAATCTGTTGGAGAAAAAGAGGCTCCTTTCCCCTTATTATCTATCGGTGCATCCGTAATGATTTCCACACCCGATTTAACGTGTGTACATTTTGTGCTTAAATTTCCTAAATATTCAACTTTACTTGTTGCCATATTACCGTGCTTTTGTCTAACTTTGCATTCTTCTTGATATTTTAGGAAGAACAATTACAAAAGTAGCTTTTTTAAATTCGCGAGAAACAAAAGCTCTATTTTAATTATTGGAAGAATGAGTGAAATATCTGAAAATACTGATAAAGTAAGAATCAAAAAACCGAAATGGTTGCGTGTAAAACTACCGACAGGGGAGAATTACAAAAAAGTAAGAGCAACTGTTGACAAGCATAATCTTCATACAATTTGTGAAAGTGGTAGCTGTCCAAATATGGGAGAATGTTGGGGAGAAGGAACAGCCACTTTTATGATTCTTGGAAACATTTGCACCCGTTCTTGTGGTTTCTGCGCTGTAAAAACTGGAAGACCAGATGCGGTAGATGAGTTTGAACCAGGGAAAATTGCACACAGTGTAAAAACAATGGGAGTGAAACATGCGGTAATTACTTCTGTTGACCGTGACGATTTAAAAGATGGCGGCTCTCTTATCTGGGCACAGACTGTCAAAGCAGTTCGACATCAATCTCCTGGCACCACGATGGAAACGTTGATTCCTGATTTTGCTGGTAAATGGGAGAATTTGCAAAACATCATAGATGTTGCTCCAGAAATTGTCAGTCATAATTTAGAAACAGTCCGTCGACTAACGAAAGAGGTTAGAATACAAGCAAAATACGATAGAAGTTTAGAAGTACTATTCCGACTTAAAAAAGGAGGCATGAAAACAAAATCTGGATTGATGCTAGGAATCGGTGAAAAACATGAAGAAATTATTGAATCCATGGAAGATTTACGCTCAGTAAATGTTGATGTTTTAACATTGGGACAATATCTTCAACCGACTACTAAACACCTGCCAGTTGCAGAATTTGTAACACCTGAAAGGTTTACTGAATATAAAGAATTAGGATTAAAAATGGGATTTAGATATGTAGAAAGTGGACCGTTAGTTCGATCTTCTTATCATGCTGAAAAGCACTTATTTTAAAGTTAGACGTGTATATTATACTGAGAATAACGCCATAAACAAAGACAACAATACATTAAAATAAATTAATTTTACAAATGAAAGTACTTTGAACTGATTATAGTTCAATAAATATTGTTATTTTTACGACGCTAAAACCGATTCTAATTTAGAATTAAAATTATTATAAACATTAGTTACTTACACTTATGAAAAAATTAATCGCATCAACTCTTTTATTTCTTATAGCTGGAAGCTCATTATTTGCTCAAGAGCCAACAAAAAAGTGTGCTTCAAACGAAGCTATGGAAGAAGTATTTCAAATGTATCCTGAATTGAGAGAACATTATAATGCTGCTCAATTATTACAGAACAGTCAAGTTATAAACAAAACTCACGGAACAAGCTACGTAATCCCTGTTGTTTTTCATATTCTTCACACCTATGGTAATGAGAACATTTCAGATGCGCAGGTTTATGATGCTATGAAAATTATCAATCGAGAATTCAATTCTGCTGATCCTGATTCTGTTGATGTAGTTGCAGAATATGACACATTGATTGGGGATGGTATGATTACATTCAAACTTGCATCGATAGACCCTTTAGGAAACTGTACTAATGGAATTGAGCACGTCTACTCTCATGAATCTAATATTGGGGATGGATTTTCTAAAGTACAACAATGGAATAGAGCGAAATACTTAAATATTTGGGTAGTTAAAACGATTGGACTAGCAGGTGCTGCAGCATACGCAATAAAACCCGCAGGAACAGATGGCAATGGTTTTTGGTCAGATGGTATTGTTTCTAATCACACTTACGTTGGGAGTATTGGTACAAGTAGTTCATTTAGAGAAACAACATTAACACACGAGATAGGTCATTATTTAAACCTATCTCATGTGTGGGGTAATACAAATGACCCAGGAGTTGCTTGTGGTGACGATGGCGTTTTAGATACTCCTGTATCTATGGGTTATAGTAATTGCCTACTAGGAGCCGCAAATAATGGTCAACAATGTGATCCTTTAATTGAAGAAGATGTTCAAAATTATATGGAATATTCTTACTGTTCTAGACATTTCACACCTGGACAAGTAGAATTCATGCACAATGCAATAATAGGTATTGCAGGAGAAAGAGATAAGCTATGGCAAGATTCTACATTGATCGCTACTGGTGTTTTCAATATTCCAAATCCAGTAGATACAGTTCAAGACCCTTCAAATTTATTGACAGTTCCATTATGTGTTCCTGTTGCGGATTTTTCATCTTCTGTTTCTTCTACATGTGTTGGTTCTAACGTCGCTTTTAAAGATGCTTCATGGAATGCAACAATAGATTCTTGGAGTTGGACATTTCAAGATGGTTCTCCTGCAACTTCTAGTTCAATGAACCCGAGTGTATCTTTTACATCTGCTGGTTACAAGACGGTTACTTTAACTGTTACAAATGCCGCTGGTTCAGCAACAGAAACAAGAACAGGTTCAATATACGTAGCAGGAGGATGGGCAGAATACAACGGCCCTAAGTCAATTGACTTTAGCAGCAATGCTGACGCCTATTTGTTTAGAGTAGAAAACCCTGAAGACAATTATGCGAAGTTTCAAATTGTAAATAATGGTGGTTATGACAATTCAAGAGCGTATAAATTAAACAACTACAAAGATGTTGCTTTTGCACCTTTGTTTACAAACGATTACTTCTACAATAGTAGATTAGGTGGATCAGTAGATGCACTTATCTCTCCTGCTTATGACTTAAGATATACTACTGGGGTATCAATAAGCTTTAAATACGCATATGCTACAAACGGAACGACTGTTGCTGATATTACAGAACAAGTTCGTGTATATGCATCTAAAAACTGTGGTGCTTCATGGGTTGCTTTAGGAGGACCAATTAATGGAACAACTTTATTGACTGGTGGATTTGCTGGCGGAACAGACTTCACACCAACTTCTAATACTCAATGGAAAGAATATACAAGAGTAGTTAACACAACAAGTGCTGATGCTCATACTATTTTTAAGATTGAGTTCACCGCTTCTGATTTATCGAACAACTTATACATCGACAATTTCAATATTACAGGAACACTAAGCTTAACGGATGATGTTCTTAACGCAATGGACTTAAATGTATATCCAAATCCAACAACAAATGGACAAGCAATTAATGTATCATTTAACGGACAAGATGTTGATGTTAATTTCACATTAAGGAATGCACAAGGTCAAGTATTGTCAGCGGAAACAGTTTCTGCTACAAATGCTGCTGTTGAGCATACACTAGAAAATTCAAGCAACCTTTCTGCAGGATGTTATTTTGTTGAAATCTCTTCTGGAGATTATAGAGTAACTAGAAAAATTGTTGTTCTTTAATCACAAGAACAAATTCAACTATTCTAAAAGCCTTTCAGATATCTGAAAGGCTTTTTTTTATTAATTCAATGGCAATCATTTTTTTGTTGACTTAGAAAAATTAAATTTGTATTCAAACTAAATAGATTATGAGCAATTTCGATATAACAATTATAGGATCAGGACCTGGAGGATATGTTGCTGCAATTCGTTGCGCGCAATTAGGAATGAAAACAGCAATCATTGAGAAGTACAACACACTTGGTGGTACTTGTCTTAATGTTGGGTGCATTCCTTCCAAAGCGCTTCTTGACTCTTCAGAACACTTTCATAATGCAACTCATAGTTTTAAAGAACATGGAATTGACGCTAAAGAAGTGAAAGCTAACATCAAACAAATGATTAAGAGAAAGAACGATGTTGTTTCTCAAACTTGTGATGGTGTTAAATTCTTAATGGACAAAAATGACATCACTGTGTACACAGGTGTCGGTTCAATCGTTGATAAGAATACAGTAAAAGTTGTAGGAAGTGACAAAAAAGAAATATCAATTCAGACTAAAAATATACTTCTTGCAACTGGTTCTAAGCCAAATTTCTTTCCAGGAATGGAACCTGACAAAAAGAGAATTATTACTTCTACCGAAGCGTTAAATCTTGCAGAAATCCCAAAGAAAATGTTGGTTATTGGCGGAGGAGTTATTGGATTAGAATTAGGTTCCGTTTTTAATCGATTAGGAACTCAGGTAGATGTAGTTGAATTTGCTCCAACTATTACTCCTGGCATGGATAAAACGATGACCAAAGAACTAACAAAGGTTCTTAAAAAGTCAGGTTTTAAACTTCACCTTCAACATAAAGTTCTAAACGTTAAAAATACTGGAAAAGGTGTTCAATTAACTGCTTTAAATAAGAAGAATGAAGAAGTTGTCATGGAAGCAGATTACTGTTTAGTTGCGGTTGGTAGAAAACCGTACACAGAAGGTTTAGGATTAGAAAATGTTGGGCTTTCTACAAATGATAAAGGACAAATTGAAGTCAATGGAAACCTGCAAACTTCTATTCCAAATATATTTGCAATTGGTGATGTGATAAAAGGAGCAATGCTAGCTCACAAAGCAGAAGAGGAAGGAGTGTATGTTGCGGAATTCTTGGCAGGACAAAAACCACACATAAATTACAACCTTATTCCTGGCGTCATTTATACATGGCCAGAAGTTGCATCTGTTGGTAAAACAGAAGACGAACTAATTGCCGAAGGAAAAGAAATTAAAGTTGGTGCATTCCCAATAAAAGCATTAGGAAGAGCAAGAGCAAGTATGGATATCATGGGAACTGTTAAAATAATAGCAGACAAAGAAACGGATGAAGTTCTTGGTGTACATATGATTGCTCCAAGAGCCGCAGATTTAATTATGGAAGCAGTTGTCGCTATGGAATATAGAGCTTCTGCAGAAGATATTGCTAGAATTTGTCACCCACACCCAACTTATTCTGAAGCTGTAAAAGAAGCAGCAATGGCTGCAACTGAAGACAGAGCGATGCACATTTAAACAAAATCAATTATTTAGAATACTGAAAGCGGACAATTTGTTCCGCTTTTTTGTTTTGTACGGTAAACGAAGAATTTGAACCTCCCCCAGCAGAAGAATGATTCGGATGCCATTTCCAAAGGAAACCTCCTGCAAAAAAGTCTTTGTCCCAAATTGATTCATACAATGCATTCAA
>DQTF01000021.1 GCA_015662935.1 Crocinitomicaceae bacterium
CTACACGAACACCATCTTTTAACTTGGTAATATGTTTGGGGACTCGATAAGTTTCTGCAAGAGTTGCAAATATCTTAACCCTTGCATAGCCAGAATCATTGTAGAATACTTCCAGGTTTCGCGTAACCTCACTTGGTGCATTCGGATCAGAAGTAACTCTTTGAATGGTATCTAAATCATTCACACAAGAAAAAAGAAAACCTGCCATCAAGATGATAGCAGGTAATTTCCAATTATTTTTGAGTGACTGTTTCGTCATTCTTATTGCTTAGGGTTTACAGAAACTCCGTAGCAAGAAAGTGTTACTGAAGCAGGACTTCCATTTTCAAAGATGTCACTACTTGTTGGGTAACGACTCTTATAAGAAGAAATAGAACCACCAACATCACCACCTTGTGCTCTTGCTTTTTCAAGTAGTTGAACAGCATAGATGTAGTTACATTTTCTATCGAAAGTACTTGCGCCACAATTGTTAGCGTTAGATCCTACAGCTTTTCCTGCGATAGCTAAAGATTTTCCTCTGTACTTACCTTTCACAGACATTGCTGTGTTGTAAGCTGCCGTGTAAGAATGTGCTTTGAATTGAGCAACCGCAATCTGATAAGTAATTTCTTGCTTTTGCGCATCATCTGTTGTAATACCTTTTGCAGTTCTTAAAGTTTTGATAGCTTCTGAAGTTTTACCTTTTGAAGTAAGATACTTCGCTTTCATTAATTGTGCATCTAAAGAAGTTGGGTCAGCCTCAACATATTTGTTGATTAGTGTTCCGTATTCTGGCGCATCGGTACATTTCTTCTTCTCTAATAAAGTAATGAAGTTCATCAAAGAGCCTTTTTTCAATTCATTATCCTCTGGTAAATTTTCCATGTATCCATTTAATTCAGGAAGAATGTCTTTACAATCTTTCACTACTGCATTGAAGTATCCAGTAATTGTTTCTTGTGTTTTCACAGACATTCCAGCTTCACTAATTAAAGATGAAAGTTCAAAGTATTCCGTAATCATTCTTTTCTTTAAGTTAGCTTTTTTCTCTCCTGATGCAGCAGCAAACATTGCGTAGGTGTTGTAATAGAAGTAGGAAACATACCCTTCTCCAGTTGCCTTACCTTTCGTGTCAACTCCTCTTCTGAAAAGTCCATCTGCCTTATCTCTATCTGGTTTTGATGATTGTAGAATATAAGAAGCTCTTAATAAATCATCTTTCTTATCATAGAAACCAGCAGTTTCCATTCTTATATAAGTTGCAACAACTGTATCAATGTATGCCACTTTTTCTTTATCAGTTGTAGAGTTGATTGCGTTTCTTGTAGAGCCAATTAGTCTTTTATAATTTGCAGCATCATAATTACCACAAATAGCTTCACCTTTAATGTAGTAAGATACAGCTCCTTTATAATTTTTAATTTTGAGTTCCTCACCAGCTAAAAAACGCATTCTTTTGCATTCTCTTTCTGTATCATCTTGAGCAAAAGATGTTGCTCCAAGAATTAGAAATGTTGCGAGTAATAATTTTCCTAGTTTCATTTTTGTTATTTGTTTAGTTCAATTTTCTTTTAACGAACCATCGGTCTGCACCTGGTGCTATTGAAATACCTATGTTAAAACCGTAGTATCGTTCTTTTAATGCGTTACTATCAGAAGTTCCTCTGTTTCCTATGGAGAATCCTAAATTCAATGAAGAAAGAGAGTTCTGAATAATAATCGGGATACCAAATCCAAATGTTGTGCCAAAATCTTTCACCTGCTCACCGTTGGTAATATAAGGCATGTTAACTTGGTAAATACCAGTACGGTACTTAATTCGTTGGTGAAATTTAGTCATTGCTTTATTACGGATGTAATCTGTTTCTGGAAGGTATTGTATTCCAAATGTTAGCTTTGTTGAGTTACTAAAGGTGTTAATATAAGTTGGCTCGAATGTGTTTTGATACTTTGACCATTCCTCCATCGTATAAGAAAGATGAAAGCCTATTTGAGAATTAAGTTGATTGGTTTTGTCTTTACGAGCTTTAAAATTAAGTTCGTAACTTAACCCAATTGTCATTGTTGGGATAGTTGATAGATTACCATTTACAGAATCGTTAAATGATAATGTATCATAAAAACGAGGATCGTTCACATTAGCACCATAAAACAAGCCCTCTTCGTATTTCGCGTTGATTTTTTGAAGAGGATCCATAACCATAGAAAGAGCAAGCGTATGATTTTCTTTAATTTTTTGAGAATAAGTTAGTCCAAAGTTATAGTGAAATGATTTTGCTTGAATTAATTTAGTGCTGATTCCTCCTGCATAAATTGATGCACCTGTTTTAATCAATCCACTTTTTCTGGAGTTGGTGATTTGACCAAATAAGTAACCAAAATTTGCACCTAAGGCAATTTTTGCACCTTTATAATCTAAGGTTTTAATCGATAAACCTGCAAAGGCTTCGTTAATATTACCCGTTCCTTCATAAACGTAGTTGATTGAATCTGCACCCACTTTTATCCTAGAACTAAATTCATAACCTCGTGTAGAAAAGGGTTTTAATCCAAATGCTAATCCAAATCTTTTAGCAAAAGGGAAAGCCATTGCAAAATGTTGAATCGAGGTAACATTGCTTGAAGATGTGATTCCATTCTCCGAGTAGTTAGAGAATTTAGACGACACACCAATAGAAAAAAGAGGTTGATGTTTTGCTAACCCTTGATAAGATGAAGGATTGTAAAAATTCAAGGTTGTAGAATCAACCATTGTAATTGTAGAATTACCAATCCCTATAAAAGATGCATGGTTCAATCCACCAATTTCACCAATTCCATAAGAACTGAATGGAGAATTTGATCCTTTCTGCGCAAACGAAAATGTTGCTACCAAAACCAATAAAAATGAAAGAATGAGTCTATGCATTAAATTTATATATTTCATATAACCCAAATAGGGTTAAATTTTCAACTGCAAAGATGTCATTTTTTGAATGGATATCAAAGTATCTTGCATCACCACCTGTCATAAAAAAAGTTAAGTCATCAAACTGGGATGAATATTGTTCCATTAAACGGTAGATTTCGGCATTTATTCCATTAATTACTCCTGAATGAATACTAGAGTTCGTGTCTGTTCCAATTAGATGAGTCGTATCTTTTTCTGAAAGCAGAGGTAAATTCCCTGTGTAATCGTTCAGTGATTTATACCTTAAGTTAATTCCAGGGGAAATAGAACCACCTAGATATTCTCCATTAGCGCTCACAACATCAAATTTTAAGCAAGTTCCAATGTCAATTGTTACTGCATGTCCTTTTGAAATGTTTTTAGCAGCATAAACAGCATTGCAAATTCTGTCAACACCTAAAGTATCTGGAGAATCGTATTGCAAATTGATTGGTAAATCCGTTTTGTTGGTGATAATTAATGGTTTACTGAAGAAATTAGCTAATTTTTCTGTCATTTTATTCGATAAAACAGAAGAAATCACAACTTGTTTTATGGATGAGCTAGAAAAGTTATCAATAAACTCTTTAAATAATAAGCGTTCAGTTTCAACTAGTTCTCCATTAACAAAAGTTGCCAGTTTTACAACTGTGTTTCCTGCATCAATAATAAGGACTTGATTCATGGTTCAAATTTAGTCAATACTTTTAGACTTAGATAAGCTCTTGCAGTGATTGTTCTTAATGGCTTTTTTTTTTTACTATCTTTGTGACAATATTAATCAACAATATAAAAAATTATGAAAAGAATTTTTTAATTAATGGGGGTCCTGAAGTTGCAGCTTTTGAAGGTGTTCAGGCAGCAAAACTAGTTA
>DQTF01000241.1 GCA_015662935.1 Crocinitomicaceae bacterium
AGTTAATGATATTCTTTTTAAAGCTAGTGTGAAAATTTATTCTCTAGAAGGTTTCTCGGCAATAATAATTCATAACTTTGCAATATGCAAAAACAAAGAGTTGCCATTTTTGCTTCAGGGACAGGTAGTAATGCTGTTAACTTGATTCACTATTTTAAAAACCATTCTGAAATAGAGGTTGTTTTTGTGATGAGCAATAAAGAGGATGCAAAAGTTTTGCAATCTGCAAAAAATCTTGACGTTGCTACTTTTTTCTTACCCAATCAACAAGTTGCCAATGCAGAACCTCTTCTTGATTTGTGTAAAGAACATCAAGTCGATTGGATTATTTTGGCGGGTTATTTACGATTGATTCCTTCCAAATTAATCACGTTCTATCAAGATAAAATGATCAATTTACATCCTGCCCTTCTCCCAAATTATGGTGGAAAAGGAATGTATGGAAGTAATGTTCACAAGGCAGTTATTGCAAATAATGAAAATGAATCTGGTATTACCATTCATTTTGTAAATCAAGAGTTTGATAAAGGAAGGATTATTGCGCAGTTTCGATGTGAAATTAAAGAAGGTGATGGAGTCATTGAATTAGAACAAAAAATTCGATATTTGGAGCAAAGTTATTTACCAATCGTAGTAGAAAAAACTATTTTAAGAGAAGAAAAAAGAAAATTATGACAGTGCTTTTTGAAGAATTTAATTGGGGAGATATATTTAAAGCATCAATGGTATTGTTTGCTGTTATTGACATCATTGGGTCTATTCCTCTCATTATTAAATTAAAAGAATCAGCAGGTGACATCCATGCATTGAGAACAACCATCGTTTCTTTTGTGATTATGGTGACTTTTTTAATTGTTGGGAATAGTATTCTTGGCTTGTTTGGAGTTGAAGTGGAAGAATTTGCTGTTGCAGGTTCAATGATTCTATTTGCTATGTCACTGGAAATGATTTTAGGAATAAAGTTATTCAACAATGATAATGTAAGTGGGAAAACCGCGAGTATTGTACCGTTAGCTTTCCCAATCATTGCTGGTGCGGGTTCAATGACATCTATTATTTCATTAAGAGCAGAATATCACGAATTGAATATTTTCATTGCTGTTTTTATCAATATCATTTTGGTTTACGTCGTTCTTAGGTTAACTAAAGTAATTGAAAAAACTCTTGGAGAAGGTGGAATTGCCATTCTTCAGAAGGTGTTTGGTATTATTTTATTGGCGATTGCGATTAAGTTGTTTACGCAGAATGTGAAGAATTTGTTTGTTTAGTAACAGAACCTTTGATTGTTGGAGTTTTACCGCTTTGAAAGGATAATGCTTCGTTAACTTCAGGGTGCTTAAATTTAAAGCCTTCGTCGAGCAATCTTTTGGGGTAAACCCATCTGCTTTTTAGAATTAATTCACTTTCTGTTCTCATGAACCATGCACCAATTTTCAATGACCATTTTGGCTGAGGTAATCCGAATTTAATTCCTAATGATTTTCGTAAAGCTCTCATAAATTCATCATTCGTAATCGTTTCTGGTGAAGAACAAATAATAGGTCCAGTGATTTTTTTTTACAAATCTATCCTCTTTAAGTGTTCTGTCAAAATTCTAACGACAAATTAATTGACCTACCTCCCAGGAGTAAAGCTTCCTTGGCCTTTGCTTTGTCCTTCGATGATTTGCATTCCGTGTTCAAATTTCTTTTCGTTGAGTACTTTTCCTCGTTTGTCGTAGATTTTAAAACTGCCATGTTTGAGTCCATCTTTGTAATCGATTTCCGAAAGGAGTTTCCCTCTTCGGCTGTATTTTTTCATAGAGCCATGCAACTTTCCGTTCTTATAATGAGATATAACCGCAGGTGTTTTTCCACCAGGATAATAGGCAATCCATTCGCCGTCTTTTACGCCGTCTTTGTAGTTCCCTTCTTCGGTTTTTCTGAAATCTTTTGCGGAATAAGAAATAGATGGACCATGCTGGATACTTTCTAAAACGGTGTGTCCTTTCATAATACTATAGTCCATTTTAGACTTCTTCTTAAACAATTTATACGTTGTGACATCTTTTGGCTTACCATTATCGAAGAATTCTTGCCATTCTCCCACTTTCATATCGGATTTGTATTCTCCAATTAATTTTTGTTTGC
Organism: Crocinitomicaceae bacterium; assembly: GCA_015662935.1. Classification (GTDB taxonomy): domain Bacteria; phylum Bacteroidota; class Bacteroidia; order Flavobacteriales_D; family Crocinitomicaceae; genus UBA4466. The sequence goes on from DQTF01000241.1 coordinate 2,130, forward strand.
CATTTGGATAAAAAGACAACCATTCTCCAGCAAGGTGTCCAGACTTGAAAGAAGCTTTATTTTTCAATTTACCATTCTCCCAGTAATTATTCCATTCTCCTTCTTCCTTGCCATCAACATAAGTTCCTTGCATAAGCAAGGTTTCATCTTCGTACCAAGTTTTCCATTCCCCATTTTTCAAGTCCTTTGCATAGGTTCCCTGCTTGAATTTAGTTCCTTCTTTGTAGAAATAGGACCATTCTCCTGTACGCAAACCGTTGTCGTATTCTGCATGATAAGAAAGCTCTCCTGTTGGATGCCAGTACGTCCATTTGCCATGTTGTTTATCATCCTTAAATTTCCCTTGCATATCACGTTTCCCAGAATTGGTGTACCACGTCCATTCACCTTGCTTCTTACCATTTTTATATTCTCCATCCACGTTTACCTGACCATTGTCGTAGTAATAATTATAGTGTCCATTGAGAACTCCATTCTTATAATGGCTGACCTTTTCTTTGTCGCCTGTGTAATAACTGTATTGCCATTCTCCCTCTTTCTCTCCATTTTTAAAAGAACCGGTTAAGGTTGGGTAGCCATAAATACTTATTTCTTCAAAATCGCCGTGCTTTAATCCATCTTTATAATTGTACCATTCTTTAACCGTTCCTGTTGTGTAGAAGGTTGTCATTTCCCCATTTCCATCCTTTATGATTTGAGTATGCAAAGAGTCGGGCAGGTAGAATTCCCACATGTAATTTGTGCTGGCTTTTACTTCTTCGATTGTTTTTAAGCGACCGTCTCTGTAATAATATTTCCATCGATTTGCTGGTTCTCCTTTCTGGTAATAACCTTCCACTTTGATGTTTCCTGTTTCGTACCATTCTGTGTAAATGCTATCTTGCTTACCTAGTTTAAAGAACCCGATTTGTTGATTTTTGCCATTCGGAAAGAACTTCACAACTTTTCCATGAAGCATCTCTCGGTAATAATGGCGCTCTTCTTCTACCGTTCCTAGCTTGTCATAGTACAACCATTTCCCATGCTTATCAGTTGTTTCTCCGAATCGATCCACAAAGTATTTGCCTCTTGATTGCACACGAGATTTATTGACATCCCAATAGGTTTGTTTATTTTTAGAAAGGTTCTCTTTTTTTACTTCTTGTGAGAAAGAAATCAAGGCAAAAAAGAACGTGGAAATAAGAAAAAAGATTTTTAACATGAATGATTTTTTACTATAACTAATTATGCTTGCAAGGTTACTTAGTTAAACCAATAATTCCTTGTGCAATAAGAACGACTCCAAAGGCGACAAAAACAATACCAATTAAACGATTCAGTCCCTTTAAAACTTTATCTGTTACTAAAGGACGAAGACTTTTTGCTCCTAGAATTTTTAGAAAATCAATGGAGAAAAATGTAATCAATATAGAAGCAAGAAAAACAATCATTGAATTTCCGGGCGCTCCTTCTGCACTATCTTTAGCTCCCAAAGTCATTACTGAGAACCAATAAAACACAACCATTGGGTTTGCTAAGTTTAAAACGAATCCTTTTAACGCAAGCAATGAATAATCTTTGAAACTGTGTCCTGAAAAGCCATCAACATTTTCTACTTGAATTCCTTTCACTTTCTTTAGAAAGTTAAATACCCCATAGGCGAGAAAAAGAACCCCACCAATTAATCGGATAACAGAATTATCATCTCCTGATTGTAGTTGTTTTACTTGGTTAAAGAAAACAAATGCAATTGCAATGTAAACAATGTCATTTAAAACGACTCCTATATCAAATGCGACAGCTGCTTTAATACCTTTTCGAATACTTGTTTCTAATAAAACAAAGAACACAGGACCAACCATTATACTGAGTATAAATCCGGTTACTATTCCTTTCAAAATTAAATCCATATAGTCGATTCTCTGTTCTTACAAATTTAATTGAATTTTTCACATCTTTCACTATTCATCATTCTCAATTTCTTCTTCTTTTTTTTGCTGTCTGTGCCTGTTTTTAATTCTCTTTGTTTACATTTGCAAGCAAGGTGAGTGGAATTAGTCCACTTTCAATTGAAAATAGATCGTAAGAATGAAACTGGAAGCAGCAAATAAGAAATTAAATAGCATCATCAAGAAGGTGGAGAAAGATGGTGTTCAAGCAAAGAAATTAGTTGAAGATTTAAAAGAGCTAAGAGCTTTTGCTTTGGAAGAACAAGACCCTTTAGTGACTAAAGTGTTGCGTTTATCTTACGAATTTTTGACAGAGAATAATACATTTAGTGTTCAAGCTCAATACGAAGAGGATGAAGAAGAGAATGAGTATCCTTTAGAAATTGAAGACAATGAGAACTTGTTATACTTGTTGAATTTGTTACTTCGTTCTGATCACAAAATTAACAGAGAAGAAATTAAAGATTATCGTTCGGCACTTAAGTTAGAGTTGTATTAGGATTCCTCTTTTAAGATATATAAAAACCGTTTTGAATTTCGACTTCGCTCGATGATCAAAGCGGTTTTTTTTTGCCACAAATATTCGAATACAAACATTTACCCAACCATTTTAAACTTCCATTCGTTTAATGATTAGAATATAGACTTTCTGGTTTGTTCTATATTTTGGTTTTATTATTCTTGCAGATAACTGAAAAGAGTTGGAATGTAAATTTGACTCTTTTCAGTTTTTTTTATCCACAATATTGACAATAAGAAAAATGTGCTTCTTTATGACTAAACGGTATTTCCGTATCGTATATTTCATTTAAAATCATTCCTAAATACTTCGGGTAATCTTTGATGACTTCTTCGAGGTTAAATTTCTTTCCGTCTAGTTTAAACGGTTTAAATTCTCCTGAAATAAAAGAAATAATGCTCGATTCTGCAATGATTCCATTCTTCTTGTAATACAAATACGCATACTGAATTAATTGTAAAAGGTGTTTATTGTTCTTGATAGAATGTACAATTTTTTTCTCTTCTAACTCAATTCCTGTAAAGCGAGAACCAAATTTAACATCTTTGTCTTCCACTTTTCCTGATTTATAATCAATGATACGAACAGTCTCTCCAACACTGTCAATTCGGTCGATGTAACCCATCATTTTCACCTTCTTAATTTGACTATTTACTTCGATTTCAACAACCTCTTCATAACTTGCTTCTAGTTGCTCAATAAAAACCAATTCAGTTTGCTGAGCAAGGAAGTCGATCTCTGCTTTGAGAAATTTCTCGGTTAATTTGAGTGCCATTCGATAAGAAAGCAAGTTTTTTCCCTTCATAAAGGATTCTTTATCGCCATTAAAGTGTTTTAAAAACAACTTGTGTAGAACCAATTCGTATTCTTTGAGCATCTTCTCCACATCATAGGAAGTTATGTTGGATGGAGGCGGGCTAACCTTCTCCCCATCTTTGTTGAATCGTGCAAATGGTGTGTAGAGAATCTCCAAAGTGTCATGAATAAAAGTTCCAAAGGTGCTGCTCTCGATTTCTTCTTCAACGGTATTTTCTTCGCCAAATTCCATCACATATTTGAAATAAAAATCCAAAGGACAAGCTAAGTAGGTCTTAATCTTAGATGCAGAAGTTGAACTTCCGAATAACTCATCTATTCTATTCAAAATCTCATCGGTCTTCTCAATTTGCTGAATCTCAGATTTGTTTTCTCCAGACAATGTGTAGATGCTATGTTGAACGTTAATATTCTGATTCATTCTGCTCAATTCCTTCTCTAACTGCATCAAATAGCGACTTGGTTCATTACTTCCTATCGATTCATCAGCACTGGTATATGTTACCGTTAGTTTCTCACAAGCATGCAATAAACGGTAAAAGTGATGTGCAAACAATCCTTGTTTTTCGCGAGGAGTAGGCAATTCTAAAAACGAACGTAAATCCATTGGAATCATCGTCTGAATTGGATTGGTCGGTGGCAATTGTCCCTCATTCATTCCGACGCAAATAATTCGTTTGAAATCTAATGCTCTGGTTTCTAAAAGTCCCATTATTTGCAAACCGTCCAACGGGTTCCCGTGATAAGCAATGCTTGTCATTCCCCAATGTTGATTGAACAGATGCTCAAATGATTTTAAATTCATTGGTGGAACTCCTTCTATTAAGATGTTCTCATAATCGACTAACGAACGATCAAAACCCTCCAATACAGCTTTCTCAAATGAGAATTCTTTTGATAAATTTCGGTAAATCAAACGATTCATTTTCCGAATGAATGACAGTGCATCGCTCCAATTCAAATCAGCAGGATTCGGAATCCAATCTTTCGTTAGCAACAAGAGCAACTCTTTTGTTTTTGCCCCAATTGTGAGGTTCTCTACATTAACAAAGATCTTGTTGTATTTAACGATGTTCTTTTCTGCTTCAATAAGTAACATCTTTTCTTCAGAATCAATGATGCCTAAAAGGAAAGGGTGATTTCCAAAGTCTTTTAAATCATTAAAATACAGCGATTTAGTTTTGAATCGTTTCTTATTCTCCTGTATAGAAAAAAGCAATTCGACCCATGTTTTTAAAGCTGTGTTTCGAATGGGAAGACCCAAGGTAATGTTTGCTTTTCCTATTTTTTTGGGAAGGTTTTTTAAGATGGAACCTATCAAAGATTCATCAGCAAGAAGTAATAAAGTTTCATTAATTTCATCCGAAGAAAGTTCATTTAAAATAGTGGAAGCGGCCTTAACTTGACCTGTTTTCTGAGCGCACTCAATGATGTTAACCTCTATTGATTTTTGGCGCAAAATATCTTGAGAATAATCCAATTGTTTATTATCCAAAAAGCTCGACAATTCTCGCAAAAACGCTCCTGCTTCGTGAGATTTATTTTTTAAGTAATAATCATCGGCATCAATAATCACATCAGCTCTGCCCATGACTTCTAATTGTCGAATAATCGCTAGTTCTGCTTTTGACAAAGCATTGAATCCTGCAAAAATAAAGCGATGCTCTTTGTCTTCATTGAATAGAATGTTGATGTTCTCTGCTAAGAATTTAAAGGATTTGCCCGCGTAGCAGCTATCGTTTTCAGATAGCACCTTATTGAGTTCATAGTAATAACCAGGCAACCTATCCCAAAATTCCATGAATTTCTTTTGACTCTCCGTAAGTTTCGTTACATCATTAAAACTCCATTGTTCAATCTCCTTAATGTCTGCTAGGTTCCTAAAAACTTGCTTAGCATCGAGTAAATAACGGTCAATCTCATTGAAATCAGACAGGAGAATGCTCCCCCATTTCAAAAATTCATCGAACGTAATGTTGCTCGTTTCTGCATCCGGTGTTACTTGTTTAAATTCAGATTTTTCATGAATGCGGTACAATTGAATTAGCGCTCGTGTTTTATCAATTACCGTTTCAGGAGAATACGATTTTACCCATTTATCCATGGTTGTAATTGTCGGTGCGACAATCGGCTTTCCATACTCTTGAAACAAGGCTGAATTGAGGTATTTCTTAGCACGTTCAGAAGGAAGAATGATTGTAAGGTGGCTCAAATCAAGGTTGTCCGAGTGAATTTTAGAAGCTATTTTTTGAAGGAAGGGTTTCATATTTTTAGGAGGTAAGAAGTTAAAAGTTAAGGAGTTTGAGCTTACTTTTTATTCGTTAAGAATGACCAATACGTTGAGCGATTCAATGCGCTCACTTTTGCTTCTGGATAAGCATCAGAAAAACTTTTCGAAAATTTTAGTTTCTTGCGTTTTTCCCAATCTGTTTTGTAAGCAAAGATTTTGTTTTCTTTTATTTCGATGAAATCCATTTGTTGTTTGGTGTGGGTTTTCCAGAAAAATAACTCATTTTTAATTCCACGCATGCACAACCACTTTATTCGCTCAGCAATCACGTAATTTCTCCACAATTCATTCATATCATTTCGCAAGAATGTAGGATTGAAGTTGCTGATTAACACATTTCGAACTCCGTTATCGGCAAAGTAAATCATGTTGGTTTTCTTTAGCTCATACCTTTTATTATTGAAGAAAGGTTTTAGACGAATCAAAATAAATGCATCTTCCAAAAGATCGATGTAACGCTCGACAGTTTCATTGTCCAATCCACATCGTTCGGAGATGTCGTTGTAAGAAACGGCATGACCAACATTGAAAGCGAGAAGTTGCAACATCCGCATTAATTTCTTTCCTTTATTGATTCTTTCTCCTGCTCGAAGATTGGTAAAAATGGCTTCGTCGATTATTTCTCTCAAACTCACTTCTGCAAATTCTAAGTCAGCCAGAACGTTTGGATAACTTCCGTAAATCAATCGTTCTTCAAGCAATTTTTCTTCATTGGGTAAACCAAAATGTTGCGCCGTTTCGTAAAAAGATGGAGCGAAGAAATTCACCTCTAAATCTGCCTGCTGAATTGCCTCTAAAAGGACTTCGTCAATTTGTGGTTTATACGAACAAATTATAATCACAGTGGAAGAAATTTCACTCATTAAAACAGCTTCTAAAACAGCACCTAAATTGGCTAAATATTGCGCCTCATAAAGAACGATAAAATCATCTTTTACTTTTTTGAAGTTTTCGGTGACTGCCAAAGTTTTTTGCACCTTTTTATCGGAACAATTGAAGAAAGAATAAGCATTGTTTTTTGCTTTCAAGATGTTCTCAACCAAGGTTCTTTTTCCCACTTTTCGAGGACCTTGAATCAACACTAATTTACTCGATTTTATTTTCTCCTCGATGAGAGGTTGTTGCATTCTTGGAATGAATTCTGCTGTTGCCATTTATCTTGTCAATTAAAGAGTTGGAACTAAAAATACTAATAATTCTTTGTTTTTAATTGATTTTTGCGGAAAACAACGCTTTTTTTCGAGTTGCAATAAAATTGGTACTTCGATAACTAGATGATTCTTTCTATCAATTGGTCACCAAAAGAATACGGAATATATGCTAAACTAGGCAACTTCTTCGTGATTAAAACAGGTGTTTTTTTACCCAAAGAAATGGTGCCATGAGTTGACGATAAATCCATTGCGTAAGCCGCATTAATTGTCAGTGCGTTGAATGCTTCCTCGGGTGTCATTTTCATTTTGACACATGCCAAAGACCAGACAAAACTCAGGTTGCCACTTGGTGTCGATCCTGGATTAAAATCACTTGCCAAAGCGACGGGTAAATCATTGTCCATTAATCGTCGTGCATCGCCAAAAGGAATGCTCAAAAAATGGGAGCAACTCGGTAAAATTGTTGGCATTGTTCTGGAACCTTTTAAGGCATCAATATCATCCTGTTTTAGCTCTTCTAAATGGTCAACAGAAAGTGCATTTAACTCCACTGCTTTTCTCACACCTCCAATCGAAGTAAATTGATTGACATGCACTTTTGGTTGCAATCCAACGGCGATTCCAGCTTGGAGAATTTCTTCCATTTCTTCTATAGAAAAATAATTTCTTTCGCAAAAAACATCAATGTAATCTGCTAAATTTTCTTCCTTTATTTTCGGTATCATTTCATTGATGATTAAATCAATGTATCCTCGATGATTCTCTTTATATTTTGGTGGAAAAGCATGTGCTCCTAAAAATGTAGCTTTAATTTCAATTTTGCATTCTTGCTTCAATCGTTTGATAACGCGCAACATTTTTAATTCTGCATCAACAGACAATCCATAACCCGATTTGATTTCTAAAGCACCCGTTCCGTATGACATTAATCGTTCAATGCGTTCTAATGCATTGGCAAACAATTCATCCTCTGACATGTCTGCTAATTTTCTGGAAGAATTGAGAATTCCTCCGCCTTTCAAAGCGATTTCTTCGTAAGAAAGTCCGTTTATTCTATCTACAAATTCTTCTTCTCTCGATTTTGCAAAAACGGTGTGTGTGTGAGAATCACAAAAAGCAGGAAGAACGTATTTCCCTTCTGCATCAATCACTTCTAAATCTCTCCAATCGGTTATTCCTTGCCAGTCGCTCATTTTTCCATAAGCGACGATGATTCCGTCCTCTAGTGCTAAAAAAGCATCTTCAAGAATAGGGAGTTCTTTCATTTCCTTTCCCTTACGGATAGTCGGAAGGTCTTCTCCATGTTGAACGAGTCCTTTTATGTTTTTGATGAGGATTTTTTGCATAGTGCAAGGTAAGAATTGTTCTTTACTTTTTATTGGGTTTATAACTTAATCCTTTTTTGGCGATGTTTATTTGCGCTTATTAATTGTTAGCCCTTTTACTTTTTTCCATCGCTGAAAAAAGCAACAAAAAAATCTAGAAGTTTTTAAAGGTGATTGCTACGCAACGCAATTCCGAACGATGACAGTCTTCACTGTAAAAAACTTCATGGATAAATGACAACATTTAGCTTCGATTGTACGTTACTAGTTTAAGAAAATCAGTGCCCATGCACAAAAAAGGGACAACATCAGTCATCCCTTTTTTCTAATTGTAAATCATTTTTCACAACAATTCTTTCTCTATGATTTCTGTCAATGCAGGTTTTGGAAGTGCTCCCGCTTGCATCATTGGTTCTTTTCCCATTGGGATGAACAACATGGATGGAATGGATCGAATTCTAAAGACGGCTGATAATTCTTGCTCTACTTCTGTATCTACTTTATAAATGACAACTTTGTCTTTAAAGTCTTCAGAAAGTTCTTCTAAAACTGGAGCAACTGCTTTACACGGTCCGCACCAATCTGCATAAAAATCTATGATTGCTGGAAGTTTTCCTTTATAATTCCATTCTTTTTGTGTGGTATAATCGAAGATTTCTTCTTTGAAGATTTCTGTGGTTAATTTTACTGTTGGCATATTCTTGCGTTTTTATTTGGTGCAAAGATACGGTAAGGGTTCGGTTTGTTTGGTAACATAAATTACAGAGGTTGTTATGAATGCAGGAATGGAGATTTAAAGCAATAAAAAAACCTAATAATCATTTGATTATCTGGTTTTAAGTACTCGAGGCGGGAATCGAACCCGCACTCCCGAAAGAACTGGATTTTGAATCCAGCGCGTCTACCAGTTCCGCCATCGAGGCAAATGATAATTGAAATGCAAATTTAAAAATAATTTTTGTTTAAATTGTAAAAACTTAACTAAGTTATACTATAACTATTTAAATAATTATAAATTTGTACTCAAAAACAACAACACATTATAATTAAACTAAACAACACAACTAATTAGCATGGAAGACCATCATTTAGAGCCTAA
>DQTF01000130.1 GCA_015662935.1 Crocinitomicaceae bacterium
ATACTTTCTGTATTTACCATTTTCAATAAGCCTTCAAAAGAAGAATTAAAAGCTAAGAAAGCGAAAATTGATGCTGAACAAAAGAAAATAGCAGCAGCTAAAGGAGATTCAACCTATGTTGCTAAAGACACTACTTCGCTTGCTATAACTGATACAATCACCCCTTCCGTCATAGAATCAGATTCAACAACTAAACAAGTTGTAAACGAAGAAGTTAGCAGTGAACTTATTCGTTTAGAGAACGAGAAATTAATCATTGATTTCGATACAAAAGGCGGACAAATTGCTGCTGTTAGATTGAAAGAATATGAAACGTATCACAATTATGCCAAGGAAGATGATAAAATTACTCCTTTAGCATTTTTCAAAAAAGGAGACGCGACTAACGGCTTGATTTTTCCTTATAATGGAACAGAACTCAATACTGCTAACGAATTGTTTACAGTAAAATCTAAATCTAATTCAAGAATAGTTTTTGAACTAAAAAAAGAAGGTAATCAATCAATTGAATTTGTGTACGAATTCAAACCAGATGCGTACGACATTGACTACACGGTCAACATGAAAGGTTTTGCAGGTAAAGTAACTCCTAAGAATGTTATGTTTAACTGGAATGCTTCTTTAAGAAAGACTGAGCGTTTATTTAGTGAACAACGACGCGTTTCTACTGTTTGCTTTAAATACGAAGAAGAAGGATTCTCTTGGCTTTCTGAAATGGGAACGAAAGAAGAGATTGCAGAAGACAAATTGGACTGGGTAAGTTTCAAGCAAAGCTACTTCTCTTCTTTTATCAATCCTCAAAATGGTTTTGGAAAAGAAGGTTCACAATTGAATATTGTTCAATACGAAACAGGTCAAGATAAAGATTATACACATCTAAAAGATTTTAAAGCATTGGTTAATTTGAACATCAATAACGTTGACAATGGCTCTATCACTATGAATTGGTTCTTTGGTCCTAATGATTATGAAACCTTAACTTCTTATGAGGACGGTTACGATGATGTTTTAAATTATGGATGGGGATTATTTAGATGGATCAATTTATATGCCGTTCAGCCGATATTCAATGTTTTAAAATCAACAGGGATGGGAATGGGAATTGCCATTTTATTATTAACACTGATTATCAAGTTTGGTTTAATGCCTGTTCAATGGAAGATGTATACTTCTTCAGCAAAAATGAGAATCATTAAACCACAAGTTGATGAATTGAATGCAAAGTATCCTGAAAAGGATGATGCAATGAAAAAGCAAATGGAAATGATGGCTCTTTATCGAGAGTCTGGAGCAAGTCCTCTCGCAGGCTGTGTTCCTATGTTAATTCAAATGCCGATTCTTCTAGCAGTGTTTCGATTCTTCCCTTCTACGTTTGATTTACGTCAGAAGTCATTCCTTTGGGCAGAAGATTTATCTTCTTACGATTCTATTTATAATCTAGGTTTCAATATTTGGCCTTATGGAGATCACGTTTCATTGTTTACTTTGTTAATGGCTGGTACAACTTTCATCTACCAATCATTGAATAGTAGTAACATGCAAACGCCTCAACAGCCAGGTATGCCAAATATGAAAGTGATTATGTACTTCTTCCCTTTCATGATGATTTTCTTCTTTAATAACTACTCTTCGGGTTTAAGTTATTACTACTTCATTTCTACCTTGATTTCGATATTGATTATGGTATTAATCAAGAAATTCTTTGTTGACGAAGAAAAGTTGAAGCTTAAAATGGCCAATCGTAAGATGGCTGCTCAAGCAAATCCAAAGAAGAAAAAAGGAAAATCTAAATTCCAAGCTCGATTGGAGCAAATGCAAAAATCGCAACAGGAGCAAATGAAGAATAAAAAGAAGAAGTAAGATTCTTTAAGAAAACAAAAAAGGCGTTCAATTTAATTGAACGCCTTTTTTCTGTTATAGGTTTCTTAATTACTCATCTTTCCGACTGCGCAACTTACAAAAGATTTCGTTTTTTGTCCTAAAGAATTAGATTCTCCCTCAGCAGGATAGCCCATCTTAGCTAATTTATCCAAAACGTTATCAATCGTATCGTTATTTGTTGTAAAAGAAATAGCTGATGTATCCACATCTACATTTACTTTGTCTAGCCCATCGATTGAATCGATTCCTTTTGTTATGGTTGAAGCACAACCACCACATTTTAAATTCTGTACTATTATTGTATATTCCATTGTCTTCTTTGTTTATTCATCAAAATTAAAAAGATAATTTCAATTTCCCTGTGACATAAGTTACCACAATCAATTTAAAAACTACCTTCTTCTTTTTCCACCATTATTTTCACGACGTTTTTTATTCGCACTACGTCTATTTTGGTTCGTTTTCTCATAACTCTTTTGCAATTCTTTGTATTCTTCAATTGCCCTATCAGTAATTGGAAACGGATGGTCAGAAATGACTTTAATTTTTTTATTGACCAACTTTTCGATCTCTTTTAGAAACGGTCTTTCGTCAATATCACAAAGAGAAATAGACAATCCGCTTGCTCCTGCTCTACCCGTTCTACCAATTCGGTGAACATAGGTTTCCGGTTCGTTAGGTAAGTCGTAATTTAAAACGTATTGTAAAGAA
>DQTF01000016.1 GCA_015662935.1 Crocinitomicaceae bacterium
GAAGGAGATGCAAAAATCAAAGACTTGCTAGGGAACTATACTGCTTACCGCAAGCAAATGCTGAAATCTAATAAGGCAAAAAAGAATACTTCGACGAGCTCAGCAAGCGATGCTACCGAGAAAATCAAAGTCACTACACTTTCAGATGGTGTGAAGAAAGAAGAGCCGACCAAAAAAATAAAACTTTCGTATAAAGAGAATGCTGAATTTGAGCAACTAGAAGGAGAAATGGAGCAACTCGAAGAAGAGAAAGCAAAATTAACTTTGATTCTATCGGATGCAAATGCTTCCAATGATGATTTGATGGATGCTGGAGAAAAACTATCTAAAGTTGTGAAAGAATTGGAAACAAAAGCTGATAGATGGTTGGAGTTGAGTGAATATGTTTAGGCGATTTTACAGTTAAAAATTGCTTAATTCTTAATTTTCAGCTTTCATTTCTCTTGATAAGCTCTTTGATGTATTCTTTTTTAAAGATTCTTCACAAGAAAAAAATAAGGTTATTAACAGTGTAATTGAGAAGAAAAATTTATCCATAAGGTATATGTTTAAAGGGTTGATGATACAATATATTCTTAAGGAATGATTATTGATGGCGTTGGTCGGTTAAAAACAATTGTTAATAGATTGTTTTGTTAGATTGGTAGAAATAGTGTATATTAAAAGGGAATCCATTAATATACCGTTATGTACTACAAAAGAAACGAATTGACGATTTTGTACAATAAGAACAAAGCGTTAGACAGAAAAGCCTTAGCGATGGCTCACACCTTAGGAGTGAGAATCAATAAGCAAGAATTATCAACAGTGAGAATGTCAGAATCACTTTTTATTAAGTTTTTAGATAGCTTAGGAGCAGAAGCAAAGACATTGGTTGATAAATCAAATCCCTATTATCAAAGTGAATTGAGAGGAAAAGATTTTGATTCTAGTGAATGGTACGAAATTATTCGCCATAGACCACGTTTATTAAAAGCACCTTTAGCAATGTTCAAAGACAGAGCTGTTATTTGCCAATCACCGAATGATATGCTAAAGTTGAGTTGCTAGTTTATAGTAATGCTTTTAGCTTCAAAGGTTGAATGAAAGGGTTGAATTTAAGCGTGAAGCGTATTCTTTGCGCATAATTTTGACTTGTAAATGAGTTTTCTATTTGAGAACTCATCCAAACAGGGAAATAGATTGCAAAAATTTGCCCTAATCGAACACCAACTCCCGTATTTGCAACAGAGCTTATCTTTGTTCCATCGTGGAATGCGCCAAAATCACCAAACAACCCAAATGCCCCAAAACTTCTGAAAGGAAGTGGTAAATAAATATTTGCAGCACCAAGTCCAATTGCGCTCGTTCCAAAAGTACTAGTAGATTTAAAAGCACCTAGATTCTCATCGCGCTGTTGAGACCAGAGTCCTGTTGCTTCGTTTCTTCCAAAATAATATTGATCCACAAAGAGGTCTTGTCGTCCATCGGTGCCAGAAAGTGACATCGAGTAGGCGTATGAATTTCCAGGAGAAAATTTACGGATGTATTGTTGAGCACCGGCAACTCTCAATTCTAACCAACGATCATAATTTTTCTTCATGTAGCGAAATTTGTAGGTCATTTCAGCTGAAATTCTTGCTAATTCATCATCTGTATTGACATTGGTATAGTATTCATTTCTCAATTTGAAATTGAATTGATGGTCAACAGTTTGATAATCGAAGTTATACAATGCATAAAATCCAGCATGTTCAGTATGTGTTGGTCCGAATTTATCTTTCTTATAGATGGTTTGTAGATGAACATATTGATTGACAGGTGATTTAGCCTTTCGGTTACCAATTTTTGCTTGCCAATAGGGCGCGACAGAAATAAAATAGGAGTCATTGTCCTTAAAAATAGAATCGTTCTTGAATGACTTTACCGCTAATCCAAATTTAGAAGATTTAAGATTCTTTGCTGGTAAAAATGTATAGCTCAATTCACTGATCCCTGAAACAAACTTCCTCCCAAAAGAATAAGCAGGAGCAATGAGGTAATTAAATCGACTGGTTGGAGCGGAGAAATTGTGAATTGCTAATCCGAGCATTATTTTGTCGTAGGCATTGCCAGAAATCGTTGGTGTCCAAAAAACGTTCGTAAATTCGGGTTCATTATCCCCAAATAAGAATTCAAACTTAATTGGTTCGTGTTTTTTTAACAAACCTTTCGTTTTAGAGCTATTATTCTGTCGGTGTAATTCTGGAATGTCTTTGCTTTTATCAATGACAATTTCATTCAATTTCTTAGACTCAAATTTTACGGTGTTAAACTTTAATCCAGGTTCAATCCATTTTGTTTCGACAATACTATCGTTATAAATTCCATTTATTTCTATCGGTCCATCAACTTGTCCAACATTCTTAACTTTTACAGAATAACCATTCTTCGACTTCTTTACTTTTTTGATTTTGTAGTCAACATGTTTCGTTGTATTGAGTAATTCATCAAATAACCAGGTTAAATCTTTACCTGATGTTTTCTCCAAAGATCGTTGCATATCTTTAGGTTGAGGGTGCTTAAACTCCCATTCTCTGTAATATTCTCTCATACATTCATCGAACAATTCTTCTCCCAAATAATCTTTTAAGTAATAGAAAATCAATCCTGTTTTTTGATACATGATAATTCCATAGTTGATAGAGGTAAAATCTGCAGAATGAGTTTCAATAGGTTGATCTTCACCGATACCAGCAATCGCACGATAAGACAAATCAGCCATGTCGTGATGGTCAAGGTCATTCAAATGAAATTTTCCGTTGAGCACCATGTCAGAGAGTGCAGTGTTGTCCGGATATTTCGTTTGGACGTACCTGATTTCATTTAAGGTGTTCATTCCTTCGTCCATCCATCCATGCGTTCTTTCATTACTTCCTAATTGTCCATAGAACCAATTATGTCCAACTTCATGCACAATGACAACTTCCAATTGATACGCATTACCTGATCGCCCAATAACGGTAACATTAGGATATTCCATTCCACCACCAGCGCTGATGGTTCCATCAACAGCAGTGACATTATTGTAAGGGTAATCTCCATTCCACAAAGAATAATAATAGATAGCATCGTTCAAATATTCAGATGCATTCACCCATAAATTAGCCTCTCCTTTAGTGTACATTGCCCAAGAAGTAACCTTTCTTTTAGAATGAGGAAGTTCTACTTCACTTTTGAGAACACTGAATCGCTTATCTGCAAACCAAGCGAAATCATGCACGTTAGATTGTGTGTATCTGATTGTTTTCCATTCTTTGCTTGACGCAGGGAATCCATCTCTGTCAACTTCTCCCAAGTCTCTTGTGAGTTTGTTTTTCTGTATTGCATCTGCTGTTTCTTTAGCAATTTTATTTAAGAATGAAACCTCAGATTCTGTTTGCAAATCTCCAGTTGCCCCGACGATATAGTTTTTGGGCAATGTAATCGAAACATCAAAAGAACCGTACTCAGAATAAAATTCTCCTTGACCTAGATAGGGCATGTGATGCCATCCGTCCCTATCGTAAACTGCAGGTTTTGGATACCATTGTGTAATTTGAAAAGATTGATCA
>DQTF01000061.1 GCA_015662935.1 Crocinitomicaceae bacterium
CTCAGCTGGATAGAGCACCTCCCTTCTAAGGAGGCGGTCAAAGGTTCGAATCCTTTCTGGCTCACAAAATCAAAAGCTTTCTGATATTTCAGGAAGCTTTTTTTGTATATTAAAGAATCATTGGAGCATATATCATCTTTAGCAAAAAAATAAATCGATTTTATATCGGTAGTACAACTGATTTTAAGCAAAAAAAATCAACGCACAACAAACATCTTCTTCGAGATTACCTTCGATACTTCTGAGGTGGTGCATCTCGGACCAAACGATTAGTTTACTCATCCAAAACAAAAGACTTACTCAAAACATAATTTTCAATTCTCAATTGTTAATTACAAATTATAACTACTTTCGAAGTCATGTACTTTATTAAGTTAATTCGTCCTATAAATCTGTTAATTGTCGCACTGACAATGTATGGCCTTGGTTGGTATTTTGAATCTATTTTTGGAAAAGTTGTCGATTTTGGATTATCCTCTCTCCCCTTTTTTCTTTTGGTTTCTTCTACCATCTTAATTGCTGCTGCAGGAAATATCATTAATGATTATTTTGACATTAAAGCAGATAGAATTAACAAGCCTGAAAGATTAATAATTGGAAAACACGTTAAACGAAGAGTTGCAATCGTCTCTCATTGGGGTATAAACTTTCTTGCTTTCAGTATTGCTGCTTACCTGAGTTATGTGATGAATTCTTTTCTGTACCTATTCATCCATTTGCTTTCTATCAATATTCTTTGGTTTTATTCTATGAAAGGGAAACGACTTTTTTTTACGGGTAATGTTCTTATTGCTCTATTGACAGCTATGGTCACATTGTTAGTTGGATTTTACTTTCATCAAGTTTACGCAATGAGTTCTGCAGAATTCAATTCAGACTACTTACCTTTTCTGGGAGAATTGAAACATAATTACATCTTTTACATTTCTCTTGGCTTAGCTTGTTTTGCGTTTATATTAAACCTCGCAAGAGAAATTGTGAAAGACATGGAAGATGTAGAGGGAGATAAGAAACTACCTGCTAAAACATTACCGATCGTTCTTGGCTATGCAAAATCAAAAGTCGTTGCAGCAGTTGTTCTTTCTGGAACTATCATTGGCTCATTCATTATTTGGTTAAACACAGATAGCCTTAATTTACTTTCCTTAGCACCCATTCTTCTTTCGGCATTCTTTGTTGTTCTTTGCTATGTACTACTTCCAAAAGCAAATTCGAAAAAAGACTACAGACGTATCAATCATTTGATAAAATTAGCGATGGTATCAGGAATGCTAACGCCAATTTATTGGAACTTACTGGTGATTTATGGATAAGTTCAAAATCATTCTCGGTTCAAAGTCTCCAAGAAGGCAAGAATTAATTAAAGAATTAGGATTTCCTTTTGAAATTAGAACAAAAGAAGTCGAAGAAAACTATCCAGATAATTTACCTGCTTTGGAAGTTGCAGGGTACTTAGCAAAACTAAAAGCTGCTCCATTGATTGACTCATTGCAGGACGGAGAAATTCTTTTAACCTCTGATACGGTAGTTTTACATCAAAAAAAAATATTAGGCAAACCAAAGAATAAAGAAGAGGCTTTTTATATGCTTCGTAGTTTATCTGGTAATTCTCATGAGGTTATTACCGGTGTCAATTTAGTCAGTAAGAATAAAGAATATAACTTTTCTACGAGCACAACCGTTTATTTCTCAGAATTAAGTGACGAACAAATTCATTATTACATAGATAACTATCAACCTTTTGACAAAGCAGGTTCTTATGGAATACAAGAATGGATAGGAATGGTAGGTATTGAGAAAATAGAAGGTTGTTTTTATAACGTGATGGGGTTGCCTGTACATGAATTGTATAAAACGTTATTAAATTTTTAGCCCATTATATAGTTCGCTATACAACCTTTTTCATGGCTTGTTTCTGGAATTTCAAAATCAAACCAAGTCTGCATCTCTTCATCCAGTCCTACTCCATTTAAGTAGTTGTTTAAGGCAAGGTTCAAACCTTCTTTATATAAATGATGCGCTGCGCCACTTGGGTCTTCGTGGTATAAATCATTCTTTGCAAAACCTTCAAATTGAGGTCCTGTTATTTCAATATCGAAATCTTGGGGGGCCTTCCCTATTGGACTATGAACGGTTGTTGTGAATTGATGCCAAAAAGCAGATTGAATGCATCCCGTTTCAAACAATTGACGCACGATTTCTAAAGAGTCAATTGTTTCTTGCTCTGTTTGAGTTGGAAAACCGTACATTAAATATGCATGCGTCATAATTCCAAAATTAGAGAACGACTTAGTTACTCTTGCAACCTGTGCGATATCTACTCCTTTCTTTATCTTTTTCAATAGACGATCCGAAGCAACTTCTAGACCTCCTGTAACAGCAATACACCCAGATTTTGCTAGCAATTCACAAAGCTCATTATTAAATGTTTTCTCAAAACGAATATTCGTCCACCAGGTAATGTGTACGTTTTGTAGAATTAATTCTTCTGCCAATGCTTTTAATATTTTCGGAGGAGCTGCTTCATCGACAAAATGAAATCCAGTGACTCCAGTTTCAGCAACAATAGATTTAATCTTATTTACTAAGTCTTTAGCAGTTGTATTCTGATAATTGGAAATGTAATCTAGATTTACATCACAAAAAGTACATTTCTTCCAATAGCAACCGTTCGAAATTGTCAACTTATTCCAACGTCCATCTGTCCAGAGTCGGTGCATTGGATTCATCACATCTAAAAATGATAAATAATGATCATTCTTCAGTCCTCCATAGGATGGCGCAGGCAAATCTCGATGATGTACGAAGGTATTGGGTAAGTTATTTTTATAAACAACTCTATTATTCTCCAGTATGTAGGTTCTTTCTAACTGACCTACTGTAATAGCACCCGAAACAAACTCTGTTATTTTTAACAATGGCACCTCCCCACTGTCCAAAGAAATGAAATCTACATAATTAAATATGCGTACATCTTCTAATTCGCGTAATTCTGTGTTGCAATAACCTCCACCAATCGCAACTTTGATAGTTGGGTAATAATGCTTAATGAATTGTGAGCATCGTAAGGCAGAAAATAGATTGCCTGGAAAAGGAATGGTAAAAGCAATTAAATCAGGAGAATACTCTTTTATTTTTCCCTCAAGAATCACCAA
>DQTF01000178.1 GCA_015662935.1 Crocinitomicaceae bacterium
ATGCATTTTGGAGGAGTTGACAACGCAAGAAATTGCAACTAAATTAAATATTGGCTTCGGGACAGTGGAAACTCATCGTAGAAATATGATGGTGAAATTGGGAGCAAGAAATACTGCGGGATTAGTTCGTACTGCATTAGAATACGAACTGCATTTATAAATCTAAAAACCATAATTATGAAAAGTATTTTATTATTATCAGTAACAATCTTATTGGCAAGTTGCATGTCCAAAAATGAGAAAAAAACATTAGATGTAATAGGAAAACATTATGGGGCGAAAACTTCGTATTCCAAAAGTTACAAAAAAATCATCAGGGAAGGCAAAAGTTAATTCCTTTGATATTAAAGTCTCAGGGAGTGACTTACTAGATTCTTTAGATGCAAATATCGCTTGTTCAAACATCGCGTTGATGTTGTTTGAAGGTTTTACCAACGAAGAGAAAGCAAAATACACACAAATAGGAGTAGAGTTAAATCAAAATAGTTCAACAACAACGGATTTGATTTTTACACCAGATGTATTGATTGGAGGACTGTTGCAATTAGGTGTTTTTAAAGATTTCTCTAAAATGATGCTAGAGAAAGATTACGAGAGGGTTGTAAATCGAGTAGATCCAAAATATCTTGAAGAAGATGTTCTTCCAAGGTTCACAAAATATGTCCAAAATCTAACTGATGAACATGGAGATATTGTTGATTTCAAGAGAGTTGGTTACGGTAAAATGACTTATCCAGATGGAACTTCTGCATACCAATTTAGCGGGCACTTTGAATTTAAGGATGGTTATAATCGATCGTATTTTGTGCTAACTTCAACAGATAAAGACAATAAGCACATTCAAGGATATAACTTAAGCGGGAAGTAGTTCGGTTAATTCACCCGGATTCTCTGACCTATTCTCAAAACAGCATCTTGATCTAGGTTATTCAGTGCGCAAAGTTCTGCAACTGATGAGCCACTATTTCTTGCAATTTTTGAAAGTGTGTCTCCTGGTTTAATAGAATAGACAGTTCCTTTTGCGAGAAACTCTTCACTTACGGGAGGTGTCGTTCTATGCTTTTTATTGTTCTTCAGGATTAATTCTCCCAACATCGCAGAATCATTCCGAAGGCAAAAACTTTGTGTGTCAAACACATTTTCGGGGTTAATCGGCTTGTCATGGTATCGAACTTCAAAATGTAAATGAGGCGAATAAGAACGTCCAGTATTTCCAGATAGTCCAATCACTTCTCCTGCACGAACAATTTGATTCGCTTTTACTTTTCTCTTGGAAAGATGGGCGTAATAAGTTTCTAAGCCATTCGCGTGACGAATAATGATTAAGTTTCCAAATCCTCCATTGTTGTAAGTAGAATAACGAACCTTTCCATCAAAAGCTGCTCGAATTTCACTTCCTTTTGGAGTAGGTATGTCAATTCCTTTGTGAAATGAATGTCCTCTTTTTCCGAAAGGAGAAGTTACCTTACTCTCAATAGGAAAGCTATATCCGCGCATTGAATCAGTAAGGTTAATCGTTTGAGCAGCAGAATAAGATTTATCTGCGTATGCAAAAGTGATATTCACTTTCCAATTCTCTTGAAAGATGCTAGATGTATCGTAAAAGCTTAATGAAACTTTCTTTTTACCTACTAAAGAGTCTTCATTAATTCCAGCAAAACTAAATTGAGTAGCTGAAAGGATAGCGAAAGAAATAAGAGCGAAAATTAACTTCATGTGTTACTTTATTATTCTAAATGAAGTGCAAAGCCAAGGCATTTGTCTAGTTATTACGAATGTAGAATTCTAAAAAGTGTTAAAAACAAGGAGGTTGACTAATTCTCAACAGTTTCCTTCTCTAATAAACTCCCAACCTCTGTCGTCGGAAAAATCTCTTCATAGTTCAATACATTGCTGTAGCTCACTCGTCGATTGATGTGTTCTTTGGTTAATTCTTCCGGTTTAAGAATGCCTGTTGCAGCAATTAATTCTGCGAAGTTCTTTAAGGTTTCAAAATGGTAATTGGCAACTCTTTTTGCTTTATCTTCCACATTCAATCCTTTTATTAATCCTTTGTCTTGCGTAGCAACTCCAACAGGACAAGTATTCGTGTTGCATTGCAAAGCCTGAATACAACCTGTTGCCATCATCATTGCACGTGCACTATTTACCAAATCTGCACCAAGCGCAATCGTTCGTGCGATGTGAAAGGAAGAAATGATTTTACCCGATGCAATAATTTTAATATCTTTCTTTAAGTTGTAACCTAACAATGTATTCGAAACAAACGCTAAACCATCTCGCATTGGTGTTCCGATAGAGTTGGAGAACTCAACCGGAGCAGCTCCTGTTCCTCCTTCGCCACCATCAACGGTGATGAAATCAGGTTTGATGCCGGTAGATATCATAGCTTTACAGATGTCAATAAATTCTTCATCCTTACCAACGCATAATTTGAATCCAACCGGTTTTCCTCCGCTGCTATCTCTTAAAACTTTAATAAATTCTAATAAACCCTCCGCAGAATTGAACGCAGAATGAGATGGGGGAGAGTGCACATCAGTAAAAGGTTCGACGTGTCTAATTTTTGCAATTTCTTCTGTGTTTTTCTTTGCCGGGAGAATTCCTCCATGACCTGGTTTTGCACCTTGCGAAAGTTTCAACTCAATCATTTTGACATTCTCATGACTCACCGTTCTCTTGTATCCTTCCAAATCAAAACCTCCGTCTTTTGCCCGACAACCAAAATAACCTGTTCCAACTTGCCAAATTAAATCTCCACCATTCTCTAAATGATAAGGACTCACTCCTCCTTCTCCTGTATTCTGTGCAAAACCTCCTAGTTTAGCTCCTTTATTCATTGCTAAAACCGCACGATTACTCAAAGAACCAAAACTCATTGCTGAGATATTGAGAATACTTGAAGAATAAGGTTGCTTACAATCTGCTCCGCCAATAGTAACTCTTGGGCTATGGTCAACCTCACTTTCTGCACAAGCATACATAGAATGGTCCATCCATTCGTAGCCAGTGCTATACACTTTCATTTGTGTTCCAAACGGAACGGTGTCATTGACATTTTTTGCTCGTTGGTAAATAAGCGTTCTGAAAATTCTACTTATTGGCCTTCCTTGTGTGTCTGTTTCCACGAAATATTGCATGATTCCAGGACGCAATTTTTCCAAAATGTACCTGAAGTTACCAACCACAGGGAAATTAGATTTTAACGTATGTTTTTTGGAGAATATATCAGAAACCCCCACGAGAATAATGGGAACAATGAGGATTAAACTCCAAAGAATTGGTTGCCACCAGAAATAGGCGATTGCTGCGATTGCTGCTAGAATTATGATACTGATTGCGATAAACGATTGACGAACATTCATAATGTTTGATTTTTAATGCGTAGAAAGTTAATGAAAACTTTTATTTAAGAAAAGAAAGTGATGAAAATCTTACAATAAAAATAAACTTATTAAATCAATTAAAATAAAAAAAAGTAAAAACAACAGAATAAATAATTTATTCGAAAAGCAAGTTGTTCAGAGATAATTATAAATCCTGTCTAAACGTATGTACATCGTTATGATGTTCTTCAATCTTATCTTTAATTATCTTAATCGTTTGGGCGAGAATAAAGATGTCCTGCGTTGTTTTGTGTTTCAACCATGCCCAACTATATTGTTCATCTTCGACAGCTAACGCAATGTGGTAAAGAATCTCGAAATCGTTCTTCAATAACCATCTTTGTGCGGCCTCATTTCCTTCTGCGGCATTGATCATGGCCATCAATTGGAAATAGCCGTTTTGTTGCAGCCAATTTCTAGCGTCGTCTTTTAAGTAAATAGCAAATGTTGCCATTGCCAATTCTTCGTAACCATTCTCTTTAAGCCAACGGGTAATCTCTTCATTTCCTTCAATCGCTTTTGCCCAAGCAAGAATAATTTTTGGAGAATAGTCAATGTTCTTCAAAGGAACTTTTTGAATTTTCTTAATATCAACCTTTCTTTTTCTATTGAACCAACTAGCCATGCGTGTAGAATAAGTAAGAAATGAAAATAGCAGAAACGATTCCTATAAAATCTGCAATCAGCCCTGCAGTGACTGCGTATCGTGTATTTCTAATTTTTACAGATCCAAAATAAACGGCGAGAACGTAGAAGGTTGTTTCGGTAGAGCCTTGGAAGGTTGCCGCAATTTTTTCTTGCATAGAATCGATGCCGTAAGTATTCATTATCTCTATGTATGCTCCTCTTGCACCGCTTCCGCTTAAAGGCTTCATAAAGGCTACAGGTAGTGCGTCAATCCATTCTGTAACAGTGATGCCAGCATAGAGAGCGAGTGTTTTTATTCCGCCAAGCAACATGTCTAAAGTTCCAGATGCACGAAGTACTGCTATTGCCGCAAGCATCGCAATCAAATAGGGGATGATGCTAATAGCAACATTAAAACCATCCTTAGCTCCATCAATAAAGGACTCATAAACATTTACTTTTCTTATAGCGGCTAACAGAATAAAAGAAATGATGATAAGAAAAATAATAAGATTCCCTCCTACGTTAGAGATTACATCTCCTTGTTCTGGATGTTTGAGAACGTAATAGAGTAATAATCCAATTAATATGGATGCCGTACCAACGTACGCAAGAACGACTTTGTTGAATAGGTTTATTTTCTGTCTAATTGCAACGTAAATCAGACCTCCAAGTGATGCTAAAAATGTTGCAATTAAAATAGGTAAGAAAACAGCTGTTGGAGACTCAGAACCTGCACGGTAGGCAAATATTGAAACAGGTATAATTGTCAATCCTGAAGTGTTTAGGACTAAGAACATTATTTGCGCATTGGATGCTGTTTCTTTATCTGGATTCAATTCTTGCAATTCTTTCATTGCTTTTAAGCCAAGTGGAGTAGCGGCATTATCTAGTCCCAGCATATTCGCACTGAAATTCATCATCATTGAACCAACTGCAGGATGGTCTCTAGGAACTTCAGGAAGTAAGCGAGAGAAAAGAGGTGAGACCAAGCGAGTTAATATTTTTACTGCGCCACCGTTTTCTCCAATTTTCATTATACCCATCCAAAAACAGAGAACACCTGTAAGCCATAAAGAAATTTCAAAACCAGTTTTAGCTGAATTCATTAATGCGTCAACAAGGTTTTTGAAAATGTCTAAGTCATGCCAGAAGATGAGTTTACTTGCCGCAACAACAAATGCGATGAGAAACATTCCAATCCATATTCGATTTAAAATCATAGTTCAAATATCAACAAATTATTAATGGAGAATGAAGAACGAAGAATTAATAATCAACATTGTGATGTTGTCAAGTCAAAGCTATCTTCACAAAGTTCTCAATCATCACTCTTCCGTGGTTTCCAGAAACTTCTGGATGAAATTGCACTCCGAAAATTTTCTTGGTCTTATGTTGCATGACTTCGTTAACGCAAGCATCGGAAGAAGCAATCAATTCAAATCCTTCTGGAATCGAAATGCTTTCACAATGATCTTCCATCATCTCTACTTCGTTAGGTAGTCGGTTAAATAAAGAACAATCTTGATAGGCTTCAATTATTTGCCAATCTCTGTCTTCTTTCATTCGACTAGCAAAGGCACCATGTAGTAATCCAATAATTTGATGTCCGAAGCAAATGCCAAGAACTGGTAATTCAGTTGTTTTTATCCAGTTGAGTTGTTGAATATAAGGTGTAGGGTCAACTTCTGTAACGAGCAAAGGTGCTCCCGAAAGAATAACTCCACAAATGCCTTCTAAGTCTTCAATTTTGAAGTCCATCAACTTGGCTGGCTTTACATCAATGAACTCATCCACAATCTCTTCGATGTATTTGGTTTTGTTGCTGCCACAATCTATTACAAGAATTTTATTCATTATTCATTTTGTTTGATCAATTCTCGCCTCTCAGTTCTTAATTATCCCAACCCTACCAACAAGTTCAGTAGAAAAATCGAAAAAAGTTAGCGAATCGAATGCTCGAACAGCGAGTTTACGAGCGCATCAAATTTCTAGTTCATTTCTCCAATTCCTTGTCTCACAATTTCAACTCCATCAATGCAATTCACAATTGTTGAAACTTCTAATAAGCCTTGTCCTCCGTCGATGATTAAGTCAACTTCGCTGTCAAAACGTTCGTATATCACATATGGATCTATGAAATAATCTTTGATTTCATCTTCTGAATCATGTAAAGAGGTTGTTGCTATTGGATTGCCTAATTCTTTTACAATCTCTAAGATAAT
>DQTF01000073.1 GCA_015662935.1 Crocinitomicaceae bacterium
CGACCCGACGAAACTTGAGCATCAATTGCACGAGAGAGCGAAAGAATTATTAAAAGAAAATAAGGTAGAGGAAGCATGGATGACATTACTTTCATTTAATGATGGGTAACGGTTGCTTCGAGAACATCATAGTAAACAAACTATGAGATCTCAACACATAAATTAGAGTAGGAAAGAAATAATAAGAATAAACAACAAACAAATAAGTATAACAATTATGTTCAAATTAACAGGAACGATTAAAATCATCAAAGAAACAGTTCAAATCACTGAAAAATTCGCAAAGAGAGAATTTGTGGTAACAGAAAGTTCAAGCATGTATCCTCAAGATATTATGTTTCAAGCGGCGCAAGATAAATGCTCTATGCTTGATGGTTATAACGAAAACGATCAAGTTGAAGTTTCTTTTAACTTAAGAGGTAGAGAATGGACAAGTCCACAAGGTGAGGTTAAGTATTTCAATACATTGGATGCTTGGAGAATTGAAAAAGTTGGTCAAGGAATGCCACAAGGAGGACCTTCTGACATGAACTTAGATCCTATTCCTGCTGCACCAAGTGCAAGCAAAGAAAGTGCTGACGATGATTTACCATTCTAAGTATAAGAAAATAAATGGAAAGGTTCTACAGAAATGTAGGACCTTTTTTTTGTTACTTATGACTTATCACTCTCCCCTTCCATTTAGGCTTGTACCAAAACATCAAGGTGAGAATAATTAAGGTGTAAAATGGAAAGAGAAGCTCATATAACGGAATAAACAACCAAGTTGACAATCTCTTTATTCTTTTAAAGTAAGGAAAGAATACAACGAAATCAATCAGCATTTTTGAGGAAAACAGAATCATTGCATCCTCCCAATCACCTTGTGCTATTGAATAAACGAGCAATGCAAAGAATAAAAACGTTAGCAAAGATTGCAGAATTGCAAGCCCTGTGCTTAAATGATCTTTCAAGTCAGATGTCTTTCCAAGCCACCTTAATCGTTGATCAATGAACTCTCGAAACGACTGAGGTGTTTCTGTGATAATTGCATGATTTGTAGTTGATACGAGTCGAACCTCCTTCTCATTATCTCGATAGTCTTTTAGTAAATACATGTCGTCACCACTGGCAACTTTACCATGTTCTTCGATGGAATCCACCTCATCAAAAACCGAACGTTCGTACAGTAAATTAGCACCACTTGCCATCAAAGGACGTTTCAACCCCGCCATTCCGACATTGACTGCATTGATGAGCGCTAAATCAATTTCGTATAGATGCTCCCAAAAGGTTTTTGCTTTCATAATGGCAGGTTGCAAATACATTGGTGATTCTTGTAACGTTGCTAATTCTTCAAAATAAGTAGACGAGAATTCTACATCTGCATCAAAAGTCAACAAGTATTTAGAAGAACATTGACTCATTCCAAAACGAAGTGCCATTTTTTTCCCTTGTATTCCTTCTGGAGTTGAAATAATTTCAACTGGAAAATCAGTAAGTAATGCTTCAATTTTCTGAACGGCATTATCAGTTGAATGATCGTCGATGAATAAAAACAACTTCGGAAAAGTCGTTAATTTCTTGATGCTTTCTAAAAGAACGTCAATTCGTTGCTCTTCATTTCGAAAAGGAACTAAAACAACAATGTCTTCCAGATTGAATGACTTTTCTACATGATAATTTTCTTCTTTCTTTACTTGCAGAAAAAACCCTACTAGTACAAGAATTCCTATGAGAACTGTGTAAATAAGAAAATAGAAAATTATGATTGTTGCCATTCTCTAAAATTACTTTTACAAATGAATACCCCTAATAGTGCCGGAGCAAAAGAATTAATCAACCAAATTAAAACCGAAGTAAATAAAATCGACACTTCATTGACGCCAATTGCTCCCAAAACAAACAAAGAAATCGATTCTTTAATTCCGATTTTACCAAAGAATAAAGACGGTGCCAACATGGTCAATAAATAAACTTGCCAAATGGCAAAAATAAGTGTCGTGTTCAATTCTTCATCGAAAGCAAAGAGCAAAAGGGAGAATTGCAAGGTAAAAACAATAAATCGTAAAAGACTGAACAACAACAACTTAACACGATAAAATTTATTTCTATGAAGAACTGTTTTAAAGGTTGTCGAATAATCTCTTTTTCTAAACTTCACCATAAAATTCTCAATGAAGAAATAAATGAGGTAAGAAGTAATCATCGAAAGTCCAACCCAGATAACAAGTTGTTTCTCATTCTCCCAGACAACTAAACCATCTAGCAACAAGACAGCCAACCAGCCAAAAGTAATGCTCGCAATAAATTGAGCAAAATTCGACAACATGGTAAAAAGTGTTATTTGAACCCTGTTTTTTCTGTCAAAATAATAAAACCGTCCAATAAAATTCCCCAACATATTGGGTGTCAACATTCCTGTAACTACTCCAGCAAAAAAAGATTGAACTCGTTGTTTTTTAACAGAATCAACTTCGATTGTCTTCAATGTCAACTTCCATTTTAAAAATGCCAAACCAATATTGGGAACAACCAACAAAATAACCAACACCAAAATCATAGGATGCTTTAATTCAAAAGCATTCCACTGACCCTCTTCTATCCTATTGATTTGATTGTAAAGTAAAAATAATACTCCCACAAATAAAATCAACTTGATAAAAACAAATAAAGTCTTCCGATTTTTTATAGTTTTAAGCAATGAAGTCGTTTTAATGGTTGAAGATAAAATAATTTTAGGAATTGACCCAGGTACAACTGTAATGGGTTATGGAATAATACATGTCAAAGGTAAGAAATTGACGATGTTAAATTTCGGCGTCATCCATTTGCAGAAGCTGGCAACGCATCCTGACAAGTTAAAACGCATCTTCGACAGACTCGATGGTCTAATCAAAGAATACAAGCCAGATGAAATGGCCATTGAAGCACCATTCTTTGGTAAAAATGTACAGTCCATGCTAAAACTAGGTCGAGCACAAGGTGTTGCGATTGCTGCATCCCTATCTCACAATGTCCCGTTTGAAGAGTATTCTCCCCGAAGAATTAAGCAAGCAATTACTGGTTCAGGAGCTTCATCGAAAGAACAGGTTGCGATAATGCTGCAAAAGATGTTTCAGTTTGGAGAAATTCCCAAATTATTAGATGCAACGGATGGATTGGCGGTCGCTGTTTGTCACCATTATTCAAAAGGAGTTGGGGAGCATAACAAAAGTAAATCATCTAGTTGGGATTCGTTTGTAAAGAATAACCCAGGAAGGAAACTGAAATAATTATGAGAAAACTATTTCTTTATATAGTTCTCTGTTGTTTTCTATTCAATTCTTACTCGCAAACAACATGGTATGTAGCAACCTCCGGAAACAATTCAAACACAGGACTTTCAGAAGTATCAGCATTTGCAACAATTAGCAATGCAATAGCAAGTTCAACTTGTGGCGATAGTATTTATGTTTTGGGAGGAACTTATCACGAAAAGATTTTTGCTTCTACTATTTGTCCTGAGAACAATCGAAAAATTATTTGGATGTGATATAAAAAGTTGGACACTGAGTTAAGGTATAATTGTATAAAATTATCTTAGCAAAATATGTCAAGATGAAAAGTGAAGCTTTGA
>DQTF01000065.1 GCA_015662935.1 Crocinitomicaceae bacterium
CAGCAAATGCAGACCCTTGTAATGCAGAAAATTTACCAAACCCAGGGGGACAAGGTCATACAGGAATTTTACAAAAATTAATTAATGAGAACCCAACCGTTGAACAATATTACATCACTCGTTACGTAGACTTGGTGAACACCACCTTCTCTTGCCCTAGTATGAATGCTCTTTTGGATAGTATGATTAATGAGATCACACCAGAAATGGCAGGACAAACTGCAAGGTGGGGAGGTAGTGTTGCTGGATGGCAAGCTAATGTTCAACAAATGAGAGACTTCATTAATGCGAGATGTGCAGCTTTAGAACAAGGGTTGATAGATTGTTATAATCTTACAGGGCCTTATAACGTAACTTTTGATGTGAACCCAGCGAGTTCAGGAACAATTAAAGTAAATTCAATTTGGCCCCCATCATACCCATGGGCTACAACTTATTTTGGAGGAATTGCAACTAACACAATTGCTGTTCCAGCTACTGGATATATGTTTGATCATTGGGAATTTACAACAGGACCAATGGACAATGCAATTACTGAAGACACGAATAGTTTATCTATTAATGGACCAGAAAATATTGTTGCTTTTTTTATTCCAATAAACCCAGATATTGATGGTGATGGAATTACCAATGATGATGAAACAAACATCTACGGAACAGACCCAACAAATCCTGATACAGATGGAGATGGAATTGATGATGGTGTAGAAATTGGAAACGGCACAGACCCTTTAGATAAATGTGATCCAATCGGTGCTTTTACAGACGATACTGATGGAGATGGTTATAGAGATTGTGAAGAAATAACAGGAAATGATGATCCTGCAACAACGGTCGTACCAACAGGTACTTCCGATGAAAATGACCCTTGTGACCCTGATAGTTCTGGTGGAACATGTGATACTGATTCAGATGGTTTAAGCAATGATGAAGAAGTAACAGCTGGTACCGATCCAAATAATCCGGATTCTGATGGTGATGGATTAACAGATGGAGAAGAGGTGAATGGAGTAGATGATCCAGCAACACCTTTAACACCTGCAGGGACAAGTGATCCTTTAAACCCTTGTGACCCGGATGATTTCTTCCCTGGTTGTCAAACAGATACAGACGGTGATGGAATATTTGATGCTGCAGAAGGAGTGTTAGGTACTGATCCAAATAATCCAGATACTGATGGTGATGGAGCAACGGATGGAGAAGAGGTGAATGGAGTAGATGATCCTTCAACACCTTACAATCCAAACGGAACAACTTCAGATCCTCTTGACCCATGTGATCCTGTTGGATTGTCTACTGTTGATACAGACGGAGATGGCTTAACAGATTGTGATGAGGTTATTGCAGGAACGGATCCTACAAATCCAGATACAGATAACGATGGAATATTAGATGGACAAGAAGTAAGTGATGGTTCAGACCCTCTAGATATTTGTGACCCGAATGAATCGCTTGACATATGTGTTACAGGTATTCATATTCCAACAGGATTTTCTCCAAACACAGATGGAAACAATGACATCTACTCAATCATTGTAGGTAGAGACGTGGTAAGTATCGACTTTTCTATCTATGATAGATGGGGGAATAGAATTTTAAAATCAACAGATTTTGATTTTGAATGGGATGGCTTGTATAATAACAAACCATGTAATTCTGGAGTATATGCATATATGGTAGAAGTTACTTACACAGATGGAAGAAACGAGGTTATATCAGGAAACATTACTTTAATTAGATAAGAATGAAGAATATTTTAAACTTAATTTTCGGATTGTCTTTATCGACATTTACATTTGGACAAGATTTACATTTTGCACAGTCGAACCAAACACCAATGTTTATTAACCCAGGAGCCGTTGGTGTTTACGACGGTTGGGAAAGGGTAATAATCAATCACAGAAATCAATGGCTAGGTGCTGGAACTCAATTTATGACAACCGCAATTGGCGCTGATATCAATTTAGGAAAGTCGCGCTTTAACGATAAAGCGCACCTTGGGCTGGGTATTTTGTTTTTTAACGATGTTGGTGGTGATTCTAAATTTGGAAATCAAGCAGGTTCGTTAACTTTATCTGGAATTTTACCAATGGGAAGGTCAGGACATGTTCTTTCTATTGGTATTCAAGGAGGTGTAGGTCAACGTAAAGCAACCTTAACTAATGTGTCATTTATGTCTCAATGGGATGGAGAAAGGTTCAACCCTCTTCTGTCGGGAGAGTCTAACCCTTTAGTGTCTTTTAATTATTTCGACGCATCGGCTGGTGTTTATTATGTTTTCAATGGTGGTCAAAATTCCTTTCAAGGAAACAGTGACTTTAAATTAAAAATAGGTGTTTCAGGCTTCCACCTAAATCAACCAAAATTAAAATATGCAGGAGGAGAGGCAGAACCTTTGTATAGAAAATATGTTGGACATATTGGTATTGTTAAAGAGTTCTCAGGAAGTCCTTTTGCGATAGATGTAAATGGTGTCCAGTTTATTCAAAGTGGTCATAATGAAACGCTTCTTGGAGCAATGCTTCGTTACCGTTTTGAGAATGGAACTAAAATCACAGGACACACACAGAAAGCATTCTTTGGAATAGGTACGTATTATAGATATAAAGATGCGATAATCCCTTCTATAATGATTGACTGGAGAGGCTTCCAATTTGGAATTTCTTACGATGTTACCATTTCAGAATTAAGAAAAGCATACGGAGGAGGTTCTTTAGAATTTTCACTTTCTTTTAGAAACCTGGATCATTCTATCTTTAAAACAAGAAAAAGAAGATTCTAATCTTACATTTTCTCAGTCAAAGCTTTGTAAACGCCAACAATTTTCTTTCTAAAGAAGATAAGAAGTAACACATAAGGGGCAGCCATCAAGTATAAGATACCATAATTGATGTTCTCTCCAAAAGATGCTTCGTCAAGCTCACTACCTTGTTCTGCAAGCAACTTACATTGAGAACACCCTTGTCCATAAGAATAAGAAACGATGAAGATCACCGCTGCAACAAGAAGATATTTAGACCATTTTTGCATACTACAAAATTACAAAACTCTGTCAATTTATACAAAAACCAACGAATTATTTATCTCATTGAGCCTTTGGTATAAAGGAATTATTATGCAAGAGCTGATGTATTGAAAATTAGAATAACTTTGTACACATGATCAAAGTAATTTTTTTAGTAGTAAGCGCCTTTGTGTTGGTAGGTACTTCTTCATGCAAGGAGTCTCACCCTTCAGAATTAATAAATAAAGAGGTAATAATAGACATTGATAGTTTGATAACCCTTTACCCAGACAGCGTTGATTTACTTCTCAAAAGAGGGTCGGAAAATTTTGATAAATATGACTATGACCTCGCAATTAATGACTTTGCAAAAGCATTTAGGCTAGATTCTAATAACCTACAAGCACGATTACTTTATGCTGAAGTGTTAAATAATAGAGCAGAAAGATCTGTTCAAGATGTGGCTGCTGCACAAAGAAATTATAAAATAGTAGTGAATAAAAACCCTAAAAACACAAGAGCGTTAGTGGGTTTAGCTTCTACTTTTCTCTACCAACAAGATTTTAAAACAACCTTTCAATACGTGAATGAGGCCCTCAGAATTGACCCTAAATATCGAAATGCTTATGTTTTAAAAGGAACAACTTACCTTGCTTTGGATAATCGAGACTTAGCAAAATCATCTTATGAAACAGCAATTCAACAAGATCCAGAATTTTACGAAGCTTATTTTTTATTAGGACAACTGTATCAAGAAGAAGATAATCCTCTTTGTGTAGAATATTTTGTTTCTGCGCAGAAATTAAAACCAGAGAATCTTGAGTTTAAGTACCAAGTTGCCTATTCTAAACAAAACTATAATCAAGTTGAAGGAGCAAAAGAAATGTTCAGAGAAATGGCTCGAGATACAGTAGATATTTATGTAATGCGCGCACTTTTTCACTTAGGATATATTAAACAATTCGAAAATAGAGACCTTGATTCAGCGATGTATTTTTATAAAAGTGCCTTAGAAACAGACCCTCGATTTTATGAAGCTTGGTACAACCTTGGCATCTGTCACGAAGAAAAAGGAAATATCAATCAAGCGTTAAAATCGTATGGAAACTGCCTTAAATACAACCCAGAATTTGAGGCAGCAATAAAACGTGCAAACAACCTAAGGTAATTAATGAAAGTTGATAAAAAATTTGTACAAGTTGGTGCGGATGCTTTAATTCCTCTTTTAGGTTTCTTTTTGTGGAATTGGTCTTTGTATTTTATTTTACTATTCTACTTCATTGACTTATTCACGAATGAGTTTTTCTATCACTTAAAATCGAAAAGAATTATAGCATTTCATCAAGATAAAAAACAACAACTTGATTGGGTTAAATGGAGTCTTATAAGTTTGGTCCTGTTGATTGGAGTTGTTTTATTAATCCACGTTTGTTTGCAACAAATCCATCCAGAAATTATATTCTCAAATGAGGTTTTGGCTTTTTGGAACTATACAGAACTAGGAATTAAGCAAGGGTATTTATTAGTTCCACTAATCGCCTTTGTTGGTTATCAACAATATAAAATGGAGTTTCTATTACCAGTAAAATACAGAACAATTGAAATAAAACCGTTGTGGAAAAAGCATATACAAGCACTACTCGTCATGTTGGCTTTTACGGGATTATGCATTGGGATTAGTCAATTTATTATTCTTCCAGAAGTTGTTTTCGTTTTAGGAATAGTTGCCGTATCGATACTGTATAATTTAAAATTAAATGAATGAGCTCTACTAAAATGTATATCCTTGTTGGAGTCGTAGTTGCTCTTATTTTAGTATTCTACAAAAGAAACTCCAATCCAACAGGTTCGTTTAGAACTCCCCAAAAACCATTTCCAGATGAATGGAAAAAGATTCTTTTTCAAGAGGTGGACTTTTATAAAGCCCTCCCAAGTTTTGAAAAAAGAAGGTTTGAAAAGAGAGTACATATATTTTTATTGAATGTTAAAATAACTGGGGTTAGAACAACGGTCGATCATACAGATAGAATATTAATTGCTGCAGGCGGTGTAATACCTTTATTTGGTTTTGAGAAGTGGCATTATATGAATCTAAAAGAAGTTCTACTTTATCCAGATTCATTTGAAATTCCAGGAAGCACTAAACAAGCAAAAGGACTTGTTGGATGGGGAGCAATGAAAGGAAAAATGATGTTATCAAAGAAAGCGCTTCGTTATGGTTATACTGATCAAACGGATCAAAAAAATGTAGTAATTCACGAATTTATTCACATTTTGGATATGCAAGATGGAAAAACGGATGGAGTATTGGCCAAAATCATGAAAGATGTAGATCTCTCTCCTTGGCTCCATATAATTCAATCTGAAATGTATAAAATACACACCGATAATTCTACCATTAGAGATTATGGAAAAGAAAATAATGCAGAATTCTTAGCCGTGGTATCAGAGTACTTTTTTGAATCACCAGAGGAGTTAAAAACAGAACACCCAGCACTTTTTTCAGCCTTAGACAGCATTTTTAACCCACCAAGATCGATGCGTTCAAGAAGAAATTGGTAATTATTTTTCTAATGTTACTTCAATGTCCCAATTTGCTCTAACCTTAATGAAGGTAGAATAATAATCGATTTTTTCAGGTTGTAGTCTTTTTGAATAATCACCAACATCCCAAGATTCGTTTTCATTTTCATCAAGAATGATTTTAAACGTGTATTCTCCCGGCAATAAATTACTTAGATGGATTATTTCAGAAGGGTTTTTCACAAACTCCTCTCTGATTATTTTTCCAGACTTTATCAATTGAATAATTATTGGAGAATGATAAAATGAGATATCTAATTGAATGACGCCTACTTGTCTTTCTAACAAAACATTAATTTTAAAGGATTGTTCCGCAACTTTAGCGTGAGTACTTGTAACTGCCCCTTCTTTAAACGTAACTTTGAAGTCGTTTATTTCTTCTTCCAATACCAAAACAATATCATTGAATGAAAAATAAACGTTGAATTCAGAAATTAAAGTTGAATCATCTAAATTTAGGATTTCAATGAAGTTTTTGTCAACAGATTTAATCAAGTCATTGCAATAGAATAGAATTTTTTCTGACGGAGAAAATTGATTGTTAGAATTTTTACATTGTAAACTCACTGCCGCCTTTTTTTGAAATTCAGAAAGTCTAACTTTACTCGTGTCAGTTACTTTTCCTGATTCAATAACAATTTCCAAAGTGTTATTTTCTGTCTGATTAAAAAACACGAGTAAACTATCTTGTGAGATTTGCTTGGATGTATTTTCTTCCCCGTCAATGAAAACCTTTGCAGTCGACAGGTTATGGTTCGCTCCAACAATCAAACCTCCAGGAGGATAATAGTTCACTGTTCTTATAATAGGCTTCTGAATTGGAGAAAACATCCTTAACGGAACAGTATCCTTGATTGATTCTTGAAGTA
This sequence comes from Crocinitomicaceae bacterium, assembly GCA_015662935.1. Lineage (GTDB taxonomy): Bacteria > Bacteroidota > Bacteroidia > Flavobacteriales_D > Crocinitomicaceae > UBA4466. The sequence continues at coordinate 6,457 of DQTF01000065.1, forward strand.
AAATATGACCACTTAAAGGAAACGCAACCTTCTCAAACCTTTGATACGCAAGGTCATTATTCTTATCCTCAAAGGCAAGTAGTTCAAACTCTCCCGTTGGCAAGTAGTTTAAAGTAACCTCCCCGCCCTTATTCGTTGTGCCAAAACTAAGTAATTCGTTTGTTTCAGAACGAAATAAACCAACCAAACACTTATTAACAGGCTGGTTCGTCCATGCGTCGATGATTGTTGTAGAATAGCTTAAACTATCTAGCTTTTCTCCTGTAGAAAACACATATTGTATCAAAGAATCGTTGCCTTCAGTGATATCTTTTATAGCATTGTTTAAATAGATAGCATAGGTTGTGTTTTTCTGTAACTGACCTTCTTCCCAGTTTAGGAATAATGTTTTTCCTTTTACGGTAGCCTCTATTTTTGCATGAGGGGGAACCATAACAATGTTCTCCGAAGGTTTATTGAGGCGAATAAACTCATCGAAAGGAATTTCTACTTTATTGCCGTTAAAATTAGTCGTTTCATTCGGTGGAAAAACACTTTCTGTAATAGGTCTAGGAGCAGAATGATCAACTTCGCCTCCCGAAATAGTTCCAACTTGCGCGCAAGAAGAAAGGATTGCAGCGGCGAGAATTATTAAATAATGGTAACGAGCCAATCGCATAGTTCTTTTAAATATTGTTTATCGATAGCATCAAAGGTAGCTAATTCTTCACTATCAACATCTAAGACAGCAATTACTTCTCCATCCTTAACTAAAGGAACGACAACCTCACTCTTCGTGATAGAACTGCAAGCGATGTGTCCAGGAAACCTCTCGACATCATCTACAATTAAGACTTCATTTTTCTCCCAAGAAGTACCGCAAACACCTTTTCCTTTTTGGATACGTGTACAAGCAATTAGTCCTTGAAATGGTCCTAAAACAAGTTCTTCTTTTTGCACGAAATAAAAACCGACCCAAAAAAACTGGAAAGCTTCTTTTAATGCAGCGGTGAAATTTGCTAAGTTGGCAATACGATCTTTTTCATCCCCAATCAATGCCTTTATTTGAGGTATTAGACTTTGGTATTGCTCTTCTTTGCTTCCTTGTATGATAGATAGTTCTTCTGACATGGAACAAAAATAACGTTATTTCAGGACTTGACAGAATCAAACAGACTAAGTAAAGTACAAACCATGCAGATTTTTAATCAATAAAAACTATTATATTATTCTCCATCTGACTTTTTTATGTATCTTAATAATAGAAACAAGAAAATAACAACCTAAAAAATCAATTATGCTTAAGAAAGTTGCCCTAGAAAAAATATTATTTTTAGACATAGAAACAGCTCCACTTGTTTATAAATTTGAAGATCTTGATGAGAAAGGAAGAGAATTATTTGAATCAAAAACAAGATTCCAACTTCGAGATGATAAAACATATGAAGACATTTACAATGAAAGGAGCAGTATTTTTGCTGAGTTTGGAAAAATTGTGTGCATTTCCGTGGGTTTTGTAACTCACTCTTCAACAGGTAAGCAAATCAGACTAAAATCGTTTTATCACGATGACGAAGAGACACTACTCAAGCAGTTTAGCGGTTTGTTAGGTGAACATTACAACTCTCCAACCAGTATTTTATGTGGACACAACGCAAAAGAATTTGACTTTCCTTATATCTGTAGAAGAATGCTAATCAACGGGTTGGAACTTCCGGAAACACTAAATATTGCTGGAAAAAAGCCTTGGGAAATAAACCACTTAGATACAATGGAATTATGGAAATTTGGCGACTTTAAAGCATATACTTCTTTATCATTACTTTGCCATGTGTTTAATATCCCAACACCTAAAGATGATATTTCAGGGGCTGATGTAGCAAGAGTTTATCATGAGGAGAAAGGATTGGAGCGCATCAAGACTTATTGTGAGAAAGATGTCGTTGCATTGATTCAGTTATTTATAAAAATGAGAGGAGAGGATTTAGTTGAAGATGCAGAAATTCACTTTTCTTAAACGCATAAAAAAAACGTTTTGTTCATCGATCGAAGTCGAGAAGCAAAACGCTTTTAAGTAATTGGTTTTAGTATTTAAATAAATACCGTTTCTTCAGAAGTTGTTTCTTCAACAACTTTAATAATTCCCTTTCCTGTTCCTTGCCCAGATGAAACATTTACATCTAAAACAGCAACACCTGCTTGACCCAACTCATAAACTTCGTTTAGGTTAAAGACTGCTTCTCCTGCAGAGTTGGTTGTCGTAATCAACGGGTAAACAGAATCATCAATAGGCTTGATAACTGCTTCAGAAGTTACGGCTGTTAAGGTTACAGTTGCCGCATTAACTGCCTTGTTTGCAGAATCTTTTACGTAAATTTTTACAATAGTGTCGGCCTTTTTTCTACATCCAACAAAAGAAATAGATAATACTAAAAGCAATGTTCCTAGAAGAAATAATTTATTTAAACGCATAATTTTTTATTTAATGTAAACAGTTTCTACTGCTGTTGTGTGAATTCTACTTCTTACATATCCAGTTCCGCTTTGTGCTAAACTTTTTGCAATCACATCAAAGTAAGCAACTTCATAATCCTTATCGCCTTTTTCATAGTGAGGAGCCACATTAAATGTAGCAAATCCAGACTCGTTGGTTACAAGTGTATCAACATATGTTAGTGTTTCAGGGTTTGAAGTAACATCTCCAATGATAATAACCTTTACACCAGGTAATGGTTGATTACTATATGATTTTACAAAAATCTTAACCGCAGACGGCTCTTTATTTTTGCAAGATTGTGTAAAACCAATACTAATTGCAAGTAATGCAAACAATCCAAATTTTCTAAAAGTAGTACTCATACTGTATAAATGTATATGTTGAACCTTCAAATATAAACTAATTTTTTGTAATATAAGAAAGGTTCATGTTTCTTAAATTCTTAACTTCGTACGCTGTGAACAACAATTTTGTTACAGTAAAACAATTATTAGACGTTAAAAGTTACACTTAGGTTGACTTTTATTCAAAGAATTAGCATAAATGAAGGAGAAAATAAGTGAAATTGAAAGTGATATTCTGAAGGAATCATTATCAAATGCTAAAGAAATAGAAAACTTTAGAATCAAGTATTTAGGCTCAAAAGGTAAAATCAAAGGCCTTTTTGCTTGGTTGAAAGAAGTTCCAAACGAAGAAAAAAGAGAGGCAGGTCAGTTAATGAACGGCCTTAGAAATAAGGCGCAAGAAATCTTCGATACGGCTAAAGAAAAATTAAGTACAACATCTGAAGAAGCAAATAAAATTGATTTATCTCGACCTGGAGATCAAATTGAAGTAGGGGCAAGGCACCCTCTTTCTTTGGTAAGAAGTGAAATCATCGAAATTTTTAATAGAATTGGTTTTACTGTTTCTGAAGGTCCCGAAATTGAAGATGATTGGCATAATTTTTCTGCATTAAATTTTCCACCAGAACATCCAGCAAGAGACATGCAGGACACCTTTTTTATTGAAAAAGGCGAAAAAGAAATGGCGTTAAGAACACATACGTCATCCGTTCAGGTGCGTGTTATGGAAAATGATAAACCACCGATTAGAACAATTTCTCCAGGGAGGGTTTATCGAAACGAAGCGATTTCTGCCCGTGCACATTGCTTCTTTCATCAAGTAGAAGGTTTGTACATTGATAAAGATGTTTCTTTTGCAGACCTGAAACAAACACTCCTATATTTTGCCAAAGAATTATTTGGAGAGAAAGCTAAAATTCGTTTACGTCCTTCTTATTTTCCATTCACTGAACCAAGTGCGGAGGTAGATGTATCTTGTACTATCTGTAACTCTAAAGGATGCAACGTTTGTAAATATACAGGTTGGTTAGAGATTCTAGGTTGTGGTATGGTAGATCCAAACGTTTTAGAAGCAAGCGGAATTGATAGTAAGGAATTTACTGGCTTTGCCTTTGGAATGGGAGTAGAAAGAATTGCACAGTTGAAATATAAGGTCAACGATTTACGTTTATATTCGGAGAATGATGTTCGTTTTCTAAAACAATTTACAGGAGGAATTTAATATGGGATTTTTTAATTTTTCAAAGTCAAAAGCAACAAAAGCGGTACTTCCGTGGGAGCAGGTTACTTCAGTAGAACAAATCAATGAGATTCTCCGAAATGTGGGAGAAACTCCTGTTTTGTTATTTAAACACAGTACAAGATGTAGCATTTCTTCAATGGCTCTTAATGGTTTTGAAAGAAACTGGAACAATGAAGTGGACTGTAAGCTCTATTTTATTGACCTTTTAAAACACAGAGACGTATCGAATGAGATTGCAACACTTACTGGGGTTATCCATCAATCTCCTCAGTGTATTGTTGTGAAAGGAAGTGAAATCGTTTACGATGCTACTCACACAGCTATTGATGCGAAAAGAATAGAATCTATTTTAAAAAAATCATGAAGAAGTATCTTATTGTTGGATTAATCGTTTTGGTGGGTGGGTTTATTTTGTTAAAACCACTTTTTGATAATGATGGACCGGTTATTCCTCCAAAAAAGGTGTCCCCAGCTTTATTTTCTTTTGAAGAAAACCTAGCAACGATTAGAAACCAACCTATTGAGATTACGATTAAGATCAACGAGAATATTCAAAAACTAGAGGTTGTTTTTAACGATAGCATCATCAAGTCGTGGAATCATCCAATGGATTCTTTGCTTAACTTTATATTTAATCCAAGCATATTTGGAGTTGGAACAAAATCATTTGATTTATTATCAACCTTAGAAGATGGCTCTACTTTTATAGATAACCGACTAGTTCGTGTTCTTTCAGAAATTATTCCAGAGAAATTAACGCTGGTAGAGTTAAACTCATACCCTCACCAGTCAACTAGTTTTACACAGGGATTAGAATTCTATAAAGGAAACCTTTATGAAGGAACAGGGGATCCTGGGAATCAAGGAAAAACGATTGTTGCAAAGGTTGACCTTTCTACAGGGGGCCACTTGGAAAAAATGGGGTTAGACGCTGGTTATTTCGGAGAAGGGATAACTATTTTGAATGATACCCTCTATCAAATTACATGGCAAAATCAAAAATGCTACACGTATGATGTTACCAATAAGTTACAGTTGATAGGAGAATATAATTACGTAGGAGAAGGTTGGGGCTTATGTAATGACGGCTCTTCTCTCATTATGTCAGATGGTTCAGAAAGAATTGTTTTTAGAGAACCAAATGGGTTTAGAACACAAAAAACGATAGAGGTGTATAACAACGAAGGTCCCATCATTAATCTAAATGAGTTGGAATACATAGATGGAAAAATCTATGCAAACGTCTGGATGACAAATATCATTGTGGTCATTGACCCAAATACAGGACAAGTTCTTCAAGAAATTGACGCAACTGATTTTGTTATCAAAAACAGGGGTTCTGGAGAGGCTCTTAATGGAATAGCCAAAAACCCAATCAATTCTAAAACATATTTAACAGGTAAATATTGGAATAAGATGTACGAAGTAAAGTTTGTAGAACCTGTTCTATAGGTTCTATTGAACAATAAACCTAACCGTTCCTCTCAAGAGAATCACTTATGTTGCAAAAAACTTTGGATTATTGAATTAACTAAATCTTAAATTCCTCAAAAGGATTAAATTCGTTTTTCCCACTAACCTCTTTTACCGTTGCGTCTTCTACACGAAGAATTCTTCCCGGGTATTTCTCAACCATTGTCATGTCGTGAGTAGCCATCAAAATCGCTGCTTTTTCTTCTTTCGCAACTGCAATTAATAAGCGCATGATTTCTTCAGAAGTTTCAGGGTCTAGATTTCCTGTTGGCTCATCGGCAAGAATTAATGCCGGTTTATTAAGTAATGCCCTTGCTATGGAAATTCTTTGCTGTTCGCCACCAGATAATGCATGAGGCATGGCATTGATTTTTTGTTCTAAACCAACCAGTTGCAAAACTTCTTTTGCTCTGCTCGCCATTAAGTTTTTGTCTTTCCAGCCAGACGCACCCATTACAAAAAGTAAATTCTTAAGGACTGTTCTATCGGTTAACAATTGAAAATCTTGGAAGACCACACCGAGTTTTCTTCGTAAATTAGGGATATCTTTTTTTCGAAGCTTGTTTAAATAGAACCCAGCAATTGTTCCTGAACCATTAGATAAAGCCAATTCTCCGTACAACGCCTTGAGTAAACTACTCTTTCCTGAACCCGTTCTACCAATGAGGTAAACGAATTCTTCTGCACGGATTTCTAAGTTGATATCCTTTAATACAACGATACCACTTTGTTGAATTTCTCCTGATTTAATCTCAATTACTTTGCCCACAATGATTGCTTTATTCTGTAAAGATGGCGAATCTACTTAAGAGAAAGAGTTGCTTTAATGAAATAATCTTAACAAAATTGCGTTTAAAACTTTTGAAACACCTCTCCAGTTTCCCCGCCAAGTAATGTAATTTTACTTGTTAAACTAACCTTGAGTTAAAAAGCAGTTGAATGAAAAGAATTCTGATTATTCTTACCCTAATTTGTAGTACCGTAGCACTCGGACAGAGTTCTGAGAAGTACAACAGCGAATACGAGAACTTCTATCGTGCAGAGGACTTGTTTGAGAAAGAACAATATGCCGCAGCGAGAAAAGAATTCCGAATATTTATTGATGGTTTTAACCGTCAGAATGACCCGATGTATGTTAAAGCAAGGTATTATGAAGCAATTTCTGCATTAGAATTATACAACAACGATGCAATTGTCTTACTGCAAGATTTTAACAAAAACTACCCAGAAAGCATCTTTAAAAAAGACATTTATTTTCGATTAGGAAAGCACTTTTATTACAAAAGAAAATACAAAGATGCATTGGCTTGGTTTGACAAACTTAGTGTGCAAGATATCGAAGAAGAGGATAAAGAAGAATTCTATTTCAAGATCGGCTATGCTAATTTCAAAGAAAAAAACTTTGATGAAGCAAGAAGTGCTTTCCATGAAGTAAAGGACGGAACATCGCAATATGCTTCTCCAGCATTGTACTACTATTCTCACATAGCTTATCAGAATAAACAGTATGAAACAGCGTTGGATGGTTTTCTTAAACTAGAAGATGATGCAAAGTTTGGAAAGGTGGTGCCTTATTACATTGCACAGATTTACTATTTGCAAGGTAAGTATGAAGAAGTGACAGAATACGCTTCTAAAATTTCTAACAAAGGAAACATCGTTAATGAGAAAGACATGGATCACTTAATTGGGGATGCATTCTACAGAACAGGAAAATACGACGAGGCAGTTCCATATTTAGAACGTTACAACAAAGTAACTGAAACTTCAAGAGAAGAGAATTACAGGTTGGGATATGCTTATTTCAAAAGTGGTTCGTACAATAAAGCGATTCGCTTGTTTGATAAAGTGAAGAAAGTGAAAGATAGTTTAGGACAAGTGTCCTTCTATCATATCGGTGAATCCATGTTGAAACTAGACAACTTGGTTTCTGCACGTTCTGGTTTTGAAGGAGCAGCATTTATTGACAAAGACCCAGTGATTCAAGAAGATGCACTTTATAACTATGCTATTCTTTCGTATAAATTAGACATCAATCCGTATGATGAAGCAGTTGAAGCTTTTGAGATGTACTTAAATAAGTATCCAGACAGCGAAAGAAAAGAAGATGTTTATCAGTATTTAGTAAATGTTTATATGACAACTAATAATTATCCAAAAGCGTTGACTTCTTTGGATAAAATACCCAATAAAGATATTCGCTTAAAAACAGCTTATCAAGTGATTGCATTTAACCAAGGTGTTCAACGTTTTCAAAATTCAAACTATCCAGGAGCAATCAGTTCTTTTAATTTGGTAAAGAAATATCCTGTTGACCCAGCCATTTCTGGAAAAGCAGTCTATTGGATTGCTGATGCAAATTATCGTTTAAATAAATACAACGAAGCAATTCAGGGCTATAAGAGTTTCGCAATAATGCCTTCTGTACGGGAAAAAGAAATGCAAACAGAGGCTCACTATAATGTTGGTTATGCATATTTGAAAAAAGAAGAACTAACGAAATCAATAGAGGCATTTAGAATTTATCTACAAAACAACCCTGCAAATAAACATAAGCAAGCTGATGCCTTTATGAGAATAGCCGACAGTTATTTTGTACTGAAAGAAAATGATTTAGCCATTAAGAATTATCAAGATGCATTAGCATTAAAATCAGGTTACGAAGACCAAGCACTTTTCTATATGGCTAAAACATACGGTTATAAAGGAGAAACCCAAACAAAGATTACGCGTCTTTTGGACATCGTTAATAATTACAAAGAATCAAAGTATTTGCAACTAGCAGTTTATGAAATTGCTGAAAGTTATTTAGCAGAAGGAGAGCTTACAAAAGCAATGGAATATTACAAGAAAATCATCTTTGATTATCCATCTTCTCAATTGGTAGTAGAATCAAAAATTAATGTAGCAGATATTTACTTCAAGCAAGGAGATTATGTGAGAGCAGAATCGGGATATAAAGAAGTGTTAGCAAACAACACCGATACAAAAGTTTGTGCAAGAGTGGTTAGAGGTTTGGTAGATATTTACAAAGCATCGCAACAAACGGATAAAGTGGACGGATTATTAGTGCAGTACCCTTGTGCTAATTTCTCTCCAGAAGAGAAAGAAAACCTTTATTATTTACCTGCAATTGAGGCATATAATGATAGTAGCTATCAAACGGCAATCACATTATTTGATAAATATTTAGCAAAATTCCCTACGGGTAGGTATAACAACGAGGTGGTAAATTACCAAGCAAATTGTTATTATAAACTAAACGACATTCCAAAAGCAGTGGAGTTGTACATGATTTCTTTAGAAGGACCGAATACAGGCTTTACAGAATTAGCTGCCTCACGTGTATCTCATTATTTATACAATGAAGGAAGATACGAAGAGGTAATTAAATATTATAAAAAGTTGGAAACGATCAGTTCTACACCGGAGGTTATATTCAATGCTAAACTTGGTTTAATGCGAAGTAATTTCTTAATTGAAAACTGGGCAAATGCAGCGCAATATGCAGACAAAGTATTGAAGAATACAGAAATCAATGATGCGATTAAATTGGAAGCAAATTACGCCAAAGGAATGGCTAATTATTACCTAAAGTCATACGATGCCGCGAAAGTATCTTTGGTTTGGGTGTTGACAAATACCACGACAATTAAAGCTGCAGAGGCAAGGTTCTCTTTAGCAGATATATTCTATCAGCAAGAATATTTACCACAAGCTGATGAGGAAATCACAGCACTGCTAAAACAAAAACCAACGTATAATTACTGGGTAGCAAAAGGTTTAATTTTAAGAACGAGAATTCTCATCAAGCAAGATAATTTATTCCAAGCAGAGCAAACCTTAAAGTCGGTGATGGATCACTATCCAATACCTGACGATGGCATTCTGGACGAGGCAAATCAACTTTGGAGTGAGTTAATGCAACTGAAAGATACACCGAAAGAAAACATTACTCCTGACGTGGATCCAATAATTGAAATCAACGGACAAAATGGAAATTAAGATGAGAAATAGTTTAACAATAGTAATCCTGCTTGCTTCGTTCGTTTCATTCGGGCAAGATGATCCTGTGGTCGTAAATGCAGAGGGAGATAGAAGAATAGAAAAGGCATACCGTACAGCTTTAAATCCACGTGTGATTGACACAGTGATTCCAACCGCGATTGTAGAATATCCTTTGCTTCCATTGAAGTATGAAACAACCGCAGAAGTGGAGAGAATAAACCCTGCATCTATTAAGTTGAAAGAAAAGCTTCCTCAATTGTATAGCACTTACATCAAATTGGGTATAGGCTCTGAGTTAATGCCTCTCGGTGAAGTGTATTTCGATTCAAAACGTTCTCGAAAATACGTTTATGGTGCGCACATTAAACACCTGAGTTCTTTTGGAGATATTACCGGTCTGTCAAGAGCGCAGTTTGACAGAACGAAGTCTTTATTTTATGGAGGCATCAATGAGAAACGCTATTCTGTATTAGGCGATATTCATTATAACAATCAAGGTCTGCATTATTATGGGATTTCTGATACACTTGGTTTAGATAAAGATAGCATTGCACAACGATACAGTGATTTTGGAATTTCAGGATCTTATTCTTCGCATATAAAAGACAGTGCAAAGCTAAATTACACACTTGGACTTGCTTATAATAATTACCGATCAAAGAAACCGTTAGACGGCAAACTTGAAGACTGGAGAGCAAAGGAAAACTACTTTGGAGTGACTTCTAAGTGGTTTTACAAATATGGAAAAGAAACCTATTCTGCAGATTTCAATGTTCGGTATAATGGATATAAATACGGACTTGCCGACACAAGTTCTACCGGATTAGACACGGGAATTGTTTTAAACAATACAGTAATCAATCTGAAACCAAATATCACCACCTACATTTTTGATAATCGTTTTAAAGCGAATATTGGGGTGGATATTGTTTTAGACGTACACAACAAAACGAAGATGTATATCTATCCTTTGGCGGAAATAAAATACAGTATGTTTAATGATATTTTTATTCCTTATGCAGGAATTAGAGGAGGATTAAAACAGAACTCGTTCAAAGCAATGACATTGGAAAATGAATTCATTCTCCCAAATATAGAATTGCGCAACGAGAAAAAACCGATAGAATTCTACGGTGGAATTAAAGGGACATTGAGTAGAAGAATAAGTTTCAACGCTGGGATAAGTTTTGCTAATGTGAGAGATAAAGCATTGTTTGTAAGTGACACACTTCATTCTCGAGGAAACAAATTCAATGTGATATACGACACGATGAACATCACCACTATTGACGCATCAATTTCTTACCAGTTGAAAGAGAAAATAA
>DQTF01000149.1 GCA_015662935.1 Crocinitomicaceae bacterium
GCTAAGTGCAAACCCGAAAATTATCGTATTTTTAACCAGCACTAAGCATATACGTAACATTATACATAATAAAATCCCGCGAAATTTCGCGGGATTTTAATTTATAAGTTATTTAAAAATTTTATTTAACTGCTTTAATAGAAAGTTTAACTCGTCCTAAGTGGTCAATTCCGATAATTTTTACCGTTACTTTTTGACCTTCTTTTAGTTCGTCCGTTACTTTTTCTACTCGGTGTTCTGCAATTTCTGAAATGTGAACCAGTGCTTCTTGTCCTGGCGTATATTCTACAAATGCTCCGAAATCCATGATATTTTTTACAGTTGCATTTTCAAAAATATCTCCTTCTTTTGGTACATATATCATAGATTTAATAGCTGCAACCGCTCCAGCTGCATCTCCTGTGTGATCCGCTGCGATGTAAACTGTTCCATCGTCATCTAGGTCAATTTTTACAATATATTTAGCACAAAGACCTTGAATTGTTTCTCCTCCTTTTCCGATAACAATTCTGATTTTGTCTTCAGGTATTTTGATTTGAATAATTTGCGGTGCAAATTTACTCATTTTTTCGCGGGATTCTGGAATCGTCGCTTTCATATTTTCTAGAATCGTCGTTCGTCCAATTTTTGCTTTTCCTAGAGCTTCAATCAAAAGATCCATGCTCAAACCTTTCAATTTGATATCCATTTGCAATGAAGTAATTCCGTTCTCGTCTCCACAAACTTTCAAGTCCATATCTCCACAAAAATCTTCTTGTGCTTGAATATCTGTCAAAATTTTGTAAGAATCTCCGTCTGTAATCAATCCCATTGCCACACCAGAAATTGGTGATTTAATAGGAACTCCAGCATCCATCAAAGCTAGTGTTGAACCACAAGTAGCCGCCATTGAACTAGACCCATTACAAGAAAGAATTTCTGAAACAACCCGAACAACATATGGAAAACCGTCATCTTTTGTCGGCATTACGTATTCTAGCGCTCGTTCTCCTAGAATTCCGTGTCCAATTTCTCGACGATTTGTTCCTCGCAACATTCGCACTTCTCCCACAGAATATGGTGGGAAGTTGTAGTGATGCATATAAGCTTTTGAGTATTCTGGTTGATCTGCATCGTCAACAAGTTGTGCCGCACTTGGCGAACCAATTGTCACCACTGACAAACATTGTGTTTCTCCTCGGTTAAACAACCCTGAACCATGAGTTCGCGGAAGAATTCCAACTTCTGTCGACAAAGGTCGTACAGTTTCTGTATCTCGTCCGTCTAGTCTAATTCCTTTTTCTAAAATATTTTGACGCATTCGGTGCGCCCATTTTTTGTCAAAGAAGTATTTCAATTCTCTTTCTGAAAGTTCTCCTTCTTCAATTTTTCCCGCGAAATTTTCCAATAACGCGTTTTCTACTTCTTCTACTTTTTCGTGTAAAGCGTGTTTTCCAACTCCCTTGATTCCGTCCAACATTTCGTTAGTTACAAATGAATCAACTGCATCTTTGTTTGCTTCGTCTCGCTCCTTAAATACTGGAGTTTTTACCTTTATATCCATTTGTGAAGCAAATTCTGCCTGAGCCTCACATATTTTTTTGATAAATGTGTGTGCAAATTCCAATGCTGCCACCATTTTTGCGTCGTCAACCAATCTTGCACCAGCTTCCACCATCATGATTGAATCTGCAGATCCCGCGACAACTAAGTCTAGGTCTCCGTTTTTTGCTTGATCAAAAGTTGGATCAAGAATAAATTCTCCGTTTTCATCCAAACCAACACGAACTGCTGAAACAGCTTCTTCGATTGGGATTCCTGAAAGTTGCAATGCCATAGAAGCGGCTGTAATTGCCAAAGTTCCTACTGAACGAGAAGCATCAGACTGCAACAATGTTACAATTAATTGAACTTCGTTTTGCATTCCTTTTGGAAACATTGGTCGCAATGGACGATCAATCATTCGTGAAATAAGAATGGCTGATTCTGGTGGTCTAGTTTCTCGCTTAATAAAGCGTGAACCTTTAATTTTACCAGTTGCGTAGTATTTTGGTTGGTATTCACACATGAGTGGGAAAAAATCTATTCCTTCTCGAGGTTTTTTAGACATTCCTGCTGTAGCCAATAAAATTTCGTTTCGGAATGAAACTACACAAGATCCGTCGATCATTGTCGCCAGTTTCCCTGTTTGGAAAGTCAATTTCTCTCCATTGATATCGATTGAGTATTCTTTCATTTTTATTATTTAAAAATATCGCGAATTTAGAAAAAAACGCGCGTAAACAAAAAATCCCGCTAATTTCGCGGGATTTAATTAATCTATTTTCGCAATCCAAGTGCTTTAATTACTTCTTGGTATTTTGCTTTATCATTCAATTGAAGATGACGCAAAAGTCTTCGTCGTTTTCCAACTAGACCAATAAGTCCTTTTCGTGAATGTTTATCTTTTTTGTGAGTTCGCAGGTGATCACTCAAGTTTTCTATTTTTTTAGTAATGATCGCCACTTGTACTTGTGAAGACCCAGTATCTTTTGCATGAGTTTGAAACTTCTTGATAACTTCTTTTTTGGTGACCGAATTGTCACTCGTTGCTGTTGTTTTTGCCATTTTATAGATTATTAATTACTCAGATTTTACAGCTACTAACAATCTAGTCAAATAAAATTCAGCGAAATTTTTATTATTATTCACAATAAAGCTCATTGATTTTCTTTATAGTCGTTTTATAGACCCACCCAGTCCCTTTTGTTATATTCCATGGAGTCAAAACCTCTGATGCATACTTTTCTTGAAACTCTATCACTGATCTATGCGTCTCTGGACCAAATATTCCTGTATTTCGCAAATTAGAATATCCTTCATTTTTATTCAAGAAAGCTTGCAATTTTCGCACTTCCGACACATTGTTATTTTTATCAATCCGCAAATAATTTGTTAAATATGGTTTACATATTTTTAGTTCTGGTTCAATTTTTCGCGGGATTTCAAATTCTACTACTTCTGGAGAAAGCTCCTCTCTTTCCAAATTATCTATTATTTCTAATTCTTCTAGCTCCAACTCTTCATTTAATTCACTATCTAATGCCACTACTGGAGTATAATTAATTACCTCAGAAGTAACATCCGGAGTTATCGGTGAAATATCTCCGCACTGACTATTACTACTACATAAAGTATATCCTTTTGCAATCGCCCAAGATTGTGCACAAGTTCTTCTCCCTACACTGCTCTGACCTACTATACATGCCTTATACTCTGCGTATACCGTATCACTTGAACCATCTCTATATGGATAACGAGTATCACAACTATTTCTTGTCAACGAGCAAGTTCCTATTTGAACTCCTCCACTCGCCTCACTTCCTCCACTTCCTCCCGATGAAAGATTTGGAATTGAATACGTTCCTGTAGAGGTATTACCTGCTCCATCAATTGATGTTGCAGTAATAGTATCTCCTTGTGTTGGTTCTTCTCCTGGTGTTACATTACAGGTCCATATTCCTCCTACGACAATGATGGGTGCGTTGGTACATGTTATTGGTGATAGCGTAATGGTTGTTCCATTTTCTCCGGTTCCGGTGATGGTTGTTGATCCTGATGCTACCGTATCTATGGTTGGAGATGTTGGTGCAGAAGTATCAATACCTGAGGCTTGTGTTATTCCTGGGTCATCAGTGTTTCCTGCTGGGTCTGTTGTTATTGCTGTTACACTTTCTCCGTTTACTGGTGTTGGTGCTAGTGTACAAGAGTAGATTCCTGTTGTTGGGTCAGCTGTTGTAGTACATGTTGCTCCCGATGGAGTTGTTAGTTCTACGGTTGCTCCTGGTTCTGCTATTCCTGTTACAGGAGAACCGTTTGTTGGAGTGTTAATGCTTGTTGCTGGTGAAAGTGTGGCATCAATCGTCACAGATAGACTTGGTGACTGTCCTGATTCATTACCTGCGACATCTGTTTCTGTGTAGGTAATAGCATATGAGCCGTCAGTAAGTGCTGGACTGATGGTTGCTGTTTCTGTTCCAATTGCTGTACAGGTATGTGTTCCTTGTGCAGCTCCGTCTACGTAGA
>DQTF01000049.1 GCA_015662935.1 Crocinitomicaceae bacterium
ATTTATTTACTCACACTTGTGATGTGCGTTTATTCTTCATTATTAATTTTTAATCTTTAATTACTAATTCCATTATTTAGTACGTTTACTTCTTAAAAAGGTTCATTCTATTCTCTTCTCCTTTTAGCAGTCTTCCAATGTTTTTTCTATGAGCAAAAATGACAGCAAACGAAAGCACAAGGCTAAATACAATCAAGTAAATAGATGTTTCTTTAAAAATGAGAATAATAGAGACTGGAAAACTAGCGGATCCCGCTATTGCACCTAGAGAAACGTAATTAGATGCAATAAAAAAGATTAAAAATAATGCAACAATGATTCCTGCTGCTGGAGGATGGACTCCAATGATAACACCCAAAGATGTTGCAACGCCTTTGCCTCCATTAAATCCTGCGAATATTGGCAAAACGTGACCTATTACAGCCAACAATGCACAAACTAGTTTCACTTCAATTAGATGATCACTCCCCCATTCTCCGACTCCGAAGAAAAAAGGAATCATCACTGCAATAAATCCTTTTGTAATATCAATTACTAATACAACGATCCCTGGTTTTTTGCCGAGCACACGAAACGTATTGGTTGCTCCCGCATTCTTGGAGCCATGTTCTCGAACATCTACTCCATACTTTGCTTTACCAATCCAAACAGCTGTTGGAATTGCCCCTAATAGGTAAGCAATCGTTCCAAATAATATAAAGTCAATCATTGTTATTGAAAGTGGTTCATAAATTTTGCTAAGAATACACTGTTAGAAGTTGCTTCGTATTTAAAGTTCTTCTTCTTACGTTTATCATCTTTCATTTCTAGTAGTTTAGAACTGAACTCTTGATCACCTGTTTTAACTCTAAGTACTCCATCTTTCTTCTGCATAGAGTAGTCGAAAAAATAATCTCTTCCTCCAGGAATATTGATGTACATAGCAAATTTATCTCCACCAGCTTTAGAATAAATTTGCTGGAAAAATGCTTTGAAAGGTACGTATTTCATTACGGGTTCGTTGTACATACTTACCAAGATTGCTGCTTCAACATTTGTTATCAATCCTTTATCTTGTGATTTATTACTGTCATAAGAACTTAATCTCAATCCAGAAATAGTGATTGTTTTTTGTAATCCTTTTGGTAGTTTTTTAGTTTCTCCCAATCGAACAAATTCATCTTTCAATTTATTTGCAGCTTTTTGACCATCCCATTCAACAACTGCCTGTTCAAGCGTTGAAGAATTGAAGCTCATTGGTTTCAATCCTTCAATTTCGTTGATACGTTTTGCGACATCTGTCATTAATCCTTTGTCCATAAGCATGTCAAATCTTGCTGTAATATTCATTGATGTTTCGCCAGAGTTCAGGTCATAGTTAACCACTCCAACAGCATCCACAATAACATCTCCGAAATCCATTCCTAAATCAATGACTCCCATTCCATTTAAAGAGCAACTTTCTGTATGAAGAGCTAAGTAATTTCCTGGTTCATTTTGGTTGATTAATTTCTCTCTTGATCCAATCTCAAATTGATTGGCTGCTGTATTAAACTGCAAAAAACCACTCGCTGTCATTACAATAGGATCATTTTTATTCACCAACGAAGATAAGAACGTAGGATACAGCTTCAAACTATCGGTAGAAGGAGAGTCTCTCCAGACAATACCTGCAGAAATAGCATTCCCGTCTAAATCTTTCATTTCAGAAGAAACCGGAATTTGGATGTTTCTAGGATCTATCTCTGAAGTAAATGCCATCCAGTTTTTATCGAATTTATTGCATTCATGGTTAATTCTAGTTGCCCCAGAAAATGAAATCAAAGGATTAGCTGCGCGAATTGCTACCTTTCCATAATAATCAAACTCCTTACTCAATTTAAAATTGACTTCTTGCGAAATTTCACCAGAAGCTTTCGTTTGGTAGGACGTGTCTAATTCAATGTTGTTCATTGCAATGTATGTCACGTTGCTATCAACATCATAATATGGGTACATTCCCGATGCATTATAATCTCTTCTCGCTTTAATTTGAACAGATGCCTTTTCAAACTTGTGGTATTTTGTAATGTAATTGGCTACAATAGTTGCATTAAGCAATTCATCAATCTTTGCTTTTTTACGAATTTGTAACTTCATGCTATCAGGATAGATTCTAGCATCAGCAATATCCACGTATTCTACTTTCTCACAATAAATTGTTTTCGCTTTTAGATCAAACATTGCTTTTGGCGCACGAAATTGAAGAGAATCTTGCTTTGGATGCGTAGAAAAGAAATTAGGGCCTACTAAATCCACTCCCGAATTGATGGCAATATCTCTGTCTTCTTTCTTTTGCATTTCAATAGTTAAATCATCCATTAACCAAGAAAACATATCCATTTTACACATGTATTGATTTACTGGGAACTCAACAACTGATTCTCCCTCATTGGATTGAAACTCTCCTTTTCTTTCTTTAAAAGAAACCTGTGCTTTTACATTATCTGTTTTAAAAGCCAACGCATTT
Source organism: Crocinitomicaceae bacterium (assembly GCA_015662935.1). Lineage (GTDB taxonomy): Bacteria > Bacteroidota > Bacteroidia > Flavobacteriales_D > Crocinitomicaceae > UBA4466. The sequence continues at coordinate 2,489 of DQTF01000049.1, forward strand.
TCTTCTATGTCAGAACTTGAATTCTTCAAACTGAACCCAGCAGTATCAGCTTCGACATCATATCGTTTGTAGCTAAAATTATCAGAAACAAGTGTCGCTCCTGCAAAGGTCATCAATCCAACTCCCGACATTCCTTTAGGCCTAACAATAGCCGTACCTCTTAATTTAGCCTCACCATTAAAGAACACCATTTCGTTCTTCGGTGTTGACTTTGCTTTTAAAATTTTGCTCTTAGGAATGTAAGTTATGTATGCATCTTTTGCAGTCACATCAGGAAACTGAACACCTTTTTCTATTGGTTTATTTTCAAATTGAGCAATTCCTACTGTAGAATCAGGCAAGAATGTCAATGCTTTTGAAATAGATGTCGAATGAACAAAATTGATTGTCCCAGACCCTTGCAATCCATTATTTGAAAGAACAATTTTGTTATCATACTTTGCTTCAGGCCCGTAAAAATCAAGTCCACCAGCAGGGGCCGTTGTTGCAAAACCAAAAGAATAGTCTGCCATAATTTTTAATGGTTCTTTAATTTTAGGGAATATTCCTGCAGAAACTAGTTCACCTTTTAAGCGTAAACTTCTTTCTTCAAACCCATTCAAGCTATCCATTTCAAATGGTAAAACTGTATAATAGAATCTCGTACTATCATACGCTCCTCTATAAATTGATTTTGAGTTGTAAAATATTTTAGAAGAGTTTGTGACTTTCAACTGAGGGTAATGATCAAAATCTTTACTTTTACCTGAACGATTATTTACATCATCTACTAATATCTCTCCAGTTATACCAGTCAAAGTACTAACCATAGCAATTGGTCTAGGACCATCTTGTTTTTTCATCGGTCTAACTCTAAACAGAGCTTCATCAGTTTTTAAAAGTTTGAATTTATAGTCATCATAAGAAAAGCTAGCTGCAGTAGCATTCACTTCTAACTTGCCAGCATTAATCCAACCACTAAAAACAAAATCTCTATTCTTCTTCACTTTAACTACACTGTTATCAGGAAATACCAATGTATTTTTAGATGCTGAAATCACCACATTATCGACTGCCTCCAAATCTAAGTCAAAAGTTGTCAAGTTCATTGTTCCAAAATTCTTTTTCAACCTACGTTCTTCATTTTGTTGATTATAAATTTTCTGAACTGATTGTAAATAAGCATCATCTTCAATTTGTTCATCCGTATATCCTCTTAATTTTCTTGGTCTAAAATCAGCTTTAAAAATAATATTGTCATAGTCTTTTGTTCCTGTTTTGGCATCCACGAAGGTTTGCAGTTTCTTGTTTACGACAACCCATTTTGCTTCTGGATCATAATTTATGAATCCCATGTAAGACAATTTTAATAGTGTGCCTTTTGCTTGTTCAACGGTCATTCCGAGAGCAGTCGCAGCTTTACCTTCACTAATAGAATACTCATCATATTTGTAGCAATATTTTGAAATGGCGACTAGTGGGTGGGTGGTAGAGAGGGCTTGAAGACGATCATACACTTCTTCATCGAAGAATTTTTTTGATTCAAAACTTGCAACTTTTTGCTCTTGGGAAG
>DQTF01000088.1 GCA_015662935.1 Crocinitomicaceae bacterium
TGGAAGTTTATTTGCTCAGTCTTTTTCTCAAGAAAGAAAGATTGATTCTTTAACTGTCCTCACTGAATTAGATTCTTTGAAGAATATGTTTGGAACAAACAAAGAGATTCCTGCTAGATATGAGTTGGAAATCCTCAAAGCTTTATCGCGTTTTCCAGAATTGGAAGATATAACGATTTCTTTCAAAGTTCAGAAGATAAAAACAACCTTAAATACACGTCCAACGGTTGCTTCTTTATTCTTTCGTAGTAAATGCAAGCGGAAATACATTATCAGAATAGACGAATCAACTTCTCCAACGAAAGTCACATTAAAAGATGCAAATTTCAATGCAAGAATAGGAGTTTTTGGCCATGAATTTAACCACATCATTGATTATTCTAACAAAGATTTTTTCGGAGTTCTAGGAAGAGGTTTTGCATACGCATCTAAAAAGAGCAAAGAAAAATTTGAAAAAGAAATTGATCAAAAAACCATAGCCAGAGGATTGGGTTGGCAACTGTACGATTGGTCTTATTACGTTCTAAATAAATCGAATGGAACAAAGAAATATAAGGAATTTAAACGCTTGATTTATTTGGAACCGGGTGAGGTTAAAAAAGCGGTTAGCCTTTAGCTAGTTTTTTTTGTTTATAACAATTATTTATCCGCTTTTATTAATCTATATGCTCTAATGTTATCATTCGAAGCAGAAACGAGCCAATAGCTAAAGGCTAAAAGCCAACAGCTACTTTACCCACTCTGGAACCTCCTCCAAAACAATCAACTCTCCATTCTTCACCTGACAAATCAAATGCTTTAATCCATTCGTTAAGAAAAGATATTCGACGTCTAGCTTTGCATTGTACTGAGCAATTTGAAACATTACTTTCTCATTGATAGCAACTTCTGGAGCTTTGCATTCAACAATCATCATTGGTTTATGGTCCCTATTGAAAACAACGATGTCTGCTCGTTTTAAAATTCCGTTGTAATCGATACTGTATTCGGAAGCAATCAATCCTTGCGAAATGTTCTTTTGATGAATCAAATAATGGATAACATGTTGTCTTACCCATTCTTCAGGTGTACAGAGCAAATCCATTTTTCGGATGGTGCACCAAACATATACTTGATTATTTTTGCGTTTTAACCGCAAATTAGCTTTTGGAAAATCTAAGGGTACTATCATTATTTCATTCCCATCAAAAGAAGTTCAATGTCTTTATATTTTAAATCGAAAACTTTACCGAGAACCTCACTCGTTAAATGACCTTTATAGATATAAACGCCGCTTCTAAAGCCAGAATCTCGAATGATTAATTCTTTGCAACCTCCCATTTGCCCCATATTCATTAAGATTGGGGAGAAGATGTTACTCAAAGCAAAAGATGCTGTCCTCGATACGCGTGATGCAATATTCGGTACGCAATAGTGAATAATATCGTGCATTTTGAAAGTAGGATTGTTATGCGTTGTGACACGAGATGTCTCAAAAACACCTCCTTGGTCGATGCTTACGTCTATCAATACTGAACCTGGCTTCATGTTTCGAACCATTTCTTCCGTTACGACACAAGGTGTTCTACCTAAAGGTGCTCTCAATGCTCCAATAACAACATCGGCACGCATTAATGACTTTGCTAATACTTTTGGTTGAATTACTGAGGTATAAACACGTACTCCCAAATCATTCTGCAATCTACGTAATTTAGAAAGGGAATTATCGAATACTTTTACAGATGCTCCTAGACCAAGTGCACAGCGTGTAGCATTCTCTCCAACTGTGCCAGCACCGATGACAACGACCTCTGTTGGTTGAACCCCTGCAACACCTCCAAGCATCAATCCTTTTCCGTTGTAAAAAGAGGATAGTAATTCTCCTGCAACAAGCATGGCAGTACTACCTGCAATTTCCCCCATTGTTCTCACAACTGGAAACACACCACTGTCATCACGAATATAATCCCAAGCGATGGCAGTTATTTTTTTCTCCATTAACTTTTGAAGAATAATTTTAGGCTGAATGGATATTTGTAATGCAGAAATAAGCGTCTGATTTCCTGGCATCATGGCTACCTCATCTTCATCTGGTGGTGCAACTTTAAAAATTAAATCACAGGAAAATATTTCTTTTCGGTCGTAACAAATTTCTGCTCCTGCTTCGCTGTAATCGTTGTCCGAAAAATTAGAGCCTTCTCCGCTTTTCGTTTCTACTTTTACTCGATGTCCGTTGGCTACGAGTAAAGAAACAGTTTCTGGCACCAATGCCACTCGACGTTCTTGAAATGAAATCTCTTTTGGAATCCCGATGTATAAATTACCTTTCTTTCGTGCAACCTCTAACATTTCCTCTTTGGGAAGAAGACTCCCCTGTTGCATGAGGTGCTTTAAAATCTCTGGATCTGTAATCATATATCAGGTATTGAAATCTGTTGTACGAAGATACGGAGAAATGGTTTTAAATAAAAAGATTTTTTTTGTTGGAGGTTTATTTTGTCAAGTATGCACGAATGAAGTTTACTTGATAAAAAAACAATTACTGCTTCACTACCCTTATTGTCTCGCTGAATTCTTTCGAGCTAATTGCAATTAAATACATCCCTGCTTTTTCTTCTGACAAGTCCACTGGAAGCTCAAAAGTGCCTCTTTCGAAGTCTTTGTTGGCTATTTCTGTTACTAATTCTCCGTGAAGGTTAAAAAGTATGATTCTCATCGTGGTCTTTTCTGAGATTTCGAGTTTTATGGTAGAAATTAACCTTGTTGGGTTCGGAAAAGATGTTGCGGAGGACTCTGTTGGGAGAATGCGACCTAAATCATCGTATTCAGTGATTGGTTCTGGAATGGTATCTTCGAGGTATTCTTCGTATCTCAAATGAGAGACCATCCTCCCCATAATTTCAATTCTATCGTAATCTACAATTGCTAAGTTAAGAGCACCTTCTCTCGTTAAAGGCTCCTCATAACCACCTGATAAAGTTCTTCTAACACTAATAATCTTTCGGGTAGCCTCAGGTTTTTCTATTTCAATTACAGGGACTACTTGAATTACAGTAGTAACTTTTCCTTTCTCAATTTCATCTTCTAAAACAGGTTCTTGAGACAAAACAACAATCGCTTTCTCTTGAAATTCTTGAACGGCTATTTTTTCTTGCGCCGTCGTACAGCTCAACACTGATAAGCCAAACACAACTACCAGTGAGAATAACATCGCACGATTAAGTGTTGCCCTGTTGTTTAATTCCCATGCATCAAATTCACTATTTAGCGAAGATTCTTGCGTTGTTAAAATTTTTCCGCAAACTTCTTGTCCTTTAAACTTTAAGAGAATAGATTTTATTTCTTCGTTGCTCCTTCTCGTGAAATCATAAACTGATTTAGAACATTTCTGGCAGAATTTGCCTTTTTGATTAGGCGTCATTTTATTCCAATTTTCTGAGCAGAGTTTTGAGATTTGAATTCCTTTCATAAACTAAAGATTTTGTGTTTGATTAGTTGATGCAAGAATTTTGAGGTTTCCATAGATTAATTAGTAATTAATCTATGGAAACCTCAATGGGAAAAACCAAGTAGTAAAACTTAATCTCTAGCAATAATTCCCTTCAATTATTAATTGAAGAAGTCTAACATCTTCCTGCTTCCTAATCTCAACCTTAACAACTTCCTCCGGTAACAATCTCTCAATTTTATCAGGCCATTCAATGAAGCAAAAACTGTCAGCATAAATCATTTCTTCGATACCAATATCTAAAGCTTCTTCTTCGCTCTGAATTCTGTATAAATCAAAATGATGAATAGTTCCGTACATTTCACTTTCGTAGATATTGACCAAAGAATAGGTTGGCGAACCTTCTACTTCTTTGATTCCCATTGCGTGGAGTAAAGCTGTGATGAAGGTTGTTTTTCCAGTCCCCATTTCTGCATGGAAAGCAAAGATTTTTGCATCGCCCATATTTTCCAGAAATTGCGTGGCGGCAAATGGTAAATCTGTTAATGATTCAATTCTAATCTCCATTTCAATTTATTTTGGCGATAATTCTATAAAAGGGATTAACAATTCTTCCAAAGAAATACCTCCGTGTTGAAAGGTATCGTTGTAATACTTCACAAAATGATTGTAATTATTTGGGTACACAAAGAAGTCTTGATCTCTTGCAAAGACGTATTCAGAATTGATACTCGTTTTAGGCAAAAATGCATCTTGTGGATCTTTTACTTGAAAAACATCCTTGTCCTTGTAAGATAAACTACGTCCTGTTTTGTAGCGTAAATTGGTGTTCACCGACTTTTCTCCAACAATTTTCACCGGATGATTCACTCTCACTGTACCGTGGTCAGTCGTTATCATCAGTCGCTTTCCAGCTGCTGCAACTTTTTTGATGATGTCTTGCAACGGAGAATGTTCGAACCACGAAACAGTCAGCGAACGATAAGCAGATTCATCACCAGCCAATTCTTTTATCACCTCCATTTCTGTTCTTGCATGAGAAAGCATATCCACGAAATTATAGACAATCATGTTCAAATCATTGTCCAATAACTGATTAAAATTATCTGCTAATTTCTTTCCAGCAGCAAGATTGGTGATTTTATTGTACGACCATTTTACATTTCTATTCAAACGTTTCAATTGCGTTTCAAGCAACTCTTTTTCGTACATATTCTTACCACCTTCTTCGTCTTCCCCTACCCAATATTGCGGGAATTTCTTTTGAATTTCTGACGGCATTAATCCTGCAAAAAATGCGTTTCTAGCATATTGCGTCGCTGTTGGGAGAATAGAATAGATGATTTCTTCATTCTTCACAGTAAAATGCTTTGCAAAGATAGGTCGTAACATCTTCCATTGGTCGTAGCGGAGGTTGTCAATCACAATAACGAACAAATCTCCATCATCCAACTTAGGATTAATCTTGTTTTTGAATAAAGTGTGAATCATTTCTGGCGCATCCTCTACACCATTGAGCCAATCTAAATATTCACTCTCAATGAATTTTGAAAACTGCGCATTTGCCTCCTTCTTTTGCATCTCAAGAATTTCTTTCATTCCCGTATCCTCAATGTCATTGAGTTTCAACTCCCAATAAACCAATTTATCATAGACCTCAAACCATTCATCAACATCTAGACGACTGCCCAATTGCATTCCTAATTCTCTAAATTCTTGCTGATAATTAGAGTTCGTTTTTTGCGAAACCAATTTACTCGTATCTAAACTTTTCTTGATAGAAAGTAAAATCTGATTTGGATTCACCGGTTTTATTAAATAATCGGCAATGTTGCTCCCAATCGCTTCTTCCATGATATATTCTTCCTCACTTTTGGTTATCATCACAACAGGAACATGCGGTTTTGCTTGTTTAATTCTCGTTAATGCTTCCAAGCCAGTGATTCCAGGCATATTCTCATCTAAGAAAATGATATCAAATTCCTCTCCCTCATTTTTCTCAACAGCTGTAGAACCGTTATTACAAGGTGTAACTTCGTATCCTTTTGCTTCTAAAAAGAGAATATGCGGCTTTAATAAATCAATTTCATCGTCTGCCCAAAGGATTTTTATCTGCATTGCGTTATATTTTTTTAAATTTGACCTTAAGTTCTAAAAGTATGCAATTGGATTCAAAAGTCAACATTAATAATAAAAAGAAAATAGTTAACGACCCGGTTTACGGTTTTATTACAATACCGCACGAAATTATTTTCGATGTAATTCAACATCCTTACTTCCAAAGATTGCGAAGAATAAAACAGCTAGGACTAACGCATTTGGTTTATCCGGGTGCATTGCACACTCGTTTTTCTCATGTGATTGGAGCCATGCACTTAATGACAAAAGCTGTGGCAACCATTCGCAGAAAAGGACACGAAATCACTGAAGAAGAAGAAAAAGCAGTTTTGTTTGCTATTCTTTTGCACGACATCGGACACGGACCATTCAGCCACGCATTGGAACATGACATTGCATCCGGTGTGAGTCACGAAGAAATTTCAGGATTCTTCATCAATCAATTGAGCAAAGAATTCAATGGAGAATTAGATCTTGCATTGAAGATTTTCGCCAACGAATACCACAAGCCATATCTACATCAACTGGTTTCTAGTCAACTAGACATGGACAGAATGGATTATCTCAACAGAGATAGCTTTTATTCTGGTGTAAGTGAGGGGAAAATTGGTAGCGACAGAATCATCGAGATGATTGATATCAAAAATGGCAACCTCGTTTTGGAAGAGAAAGGAATCTATTCTATTGAGAAATTTATCGTTTCAAGACGTTTAATGTATTGGCAAGTTTACATGCACAAAACTGTAGTTGCTGGAGAATTCATGCTGATTCACATATTGCGTAGAGCAAAAGAACTGGTTCAACAGGGAGCTACACTTTTTGGCAGTCCTGCTCTACTCTACTTCATGGAGAATAATGTTTCAAAAGAAGAATTTCAAAAAGAAGAAATCTTAGCGAAATTTGCTTTACTCGATGACTTTGATATTCTTGGAGCCATAAAAGTATGGCAACTCTCTGATGACAAAGTGCTTTCAGAATTGTCTCAACGATTAATTAATCGTAACCTCTTCAAGATTGAAGTTTCAAAAAGTAATTTTTCAGAAGAAAAAATAGCAAAGGTTAAAGAAGAAATTAAAATCAAGATGCAATTAACTGATAACGAAGTAGATTACTTCGTTTACTCAGAAATCCTAAGAAACAATGCTTACAATGAAGATCGAGAAAACATTAATTTATTGATGAAGAATGGAGATGTTATTGATTTGGCTGAAGCTTCTGATAATTTAAATATTTCGGCGTTGTCTAAACCTGTAGAGAAGTACTTTTTGTGTTATCCAATTCTTAATTAAAAATGAAGAATTGCTAGGGAAACAAAGCTTTTTTTTCGAAAACACTATGAAACTATTTTCTCCAAACCAAATAATTATTAATTATCAATTCCTAATAACCTACTCCCTACTCAACTTCCCTTCTTTCCAGTCTTTAATCAATTTCGCCCAAGAATAAGGGTTCAATAAATTATTAACTGGCAACTGACCATTAGTATAAAGCTTTGTGTTTGCAACATTCCGAGCATTCGTATAACTTAAACTAGCATCACCATCTAGTTTTGCAGCAATAAATGCTAAACTTTCTCCTGACAATTGGCGTTGTGCTCTTCGGATATCATCTTCGTAAGGATCCATTTCAACAAATGCTCTTGCAAAGTCTTCTCGAGAAGGCCACGGATAAACAGTTACTTCAGGAATATTAAGCGTATCCTTTTGAATCATATGAATGATAGAATAACGATTGTCTTTTAATGTATCTGGAACAACATAAACAGATGTCTTATGTCCGTAGTAAGAAAAGTAAATCGTATCACCTGGAAAAGAAACCATGGAGAAGAATCCATAATAATCAGCAATTACTCCTCTCGCTTGTGTTTTATCAAAAATAGTCGTGTAAGGCAA